>NZ_JBHYPS010000028.1:0-112963 GCF_042746075.1 Streptomyces sp. NPDC058758
TCGAGGTCGGCCTCCAGGCCGTTCTTCTCGCCGTCGATGATCCGCCGCTTGAGGCGCTCCTCCAGCGGCAGCGCGGCCAGCTCCTCGGCCTTGCCCGCCTTGAGGGACTTGGCGGTGGCGCCCTCGAAGAGGGCCATCAGCTTCTGGAGCGGGTCGTAGCCCTCGGCGCGCCGGTCGTAGATCAGGTCGAGCGCGGTGGTGACCTGCTCCTCGTCGAAGCGGGCGATGGGGAGGATCTTCGAGGCGTGGACGATGGCCGAGTCCAGGCCGGCCTTCACGCACTCGTCCAGGAAGACCGAGTTGAGCAGGATGCGGGCGGCCGGGTTGAGGCCGAAGGAGATGTTCGACAGACCGAGCGTGGTCTGGACGTCCGGGTGGCGGCGCTTGAGCTCGCGGATCGCCTCGATGGTGGCGATGCCGTCCTTGCGGGACTCCTCCTGACCGGTGCAGATGGTGAAGGTCAGGGTGTCGATGAGGATGTCGGACTCGCGGATCCCCCAGTTGCCGGTGAGGTCCGCGATGATCCGCTCGGCGATGGCGACCTTGTTCTCGACGGTGCGGGCCTGGCCCTCCTCGTCGATGGTGAGGGCGATGAGCGCGGCGCCGTGCTCCTGGGCGAGGCGGGTGACCCTGGCGAAGCGGGACTCGGGGCCGTCGCCGTCCTCGTAGTTGACCGAGTTGATGACCGCGCGGCCGCCGAGCTTCTCCAGGCCGGCCCGGATCACCTCCACCTCGGTGGAGTCCAGCACGATCGGCAGCGTGGAGGCGGTGGCGAAGCGGCCGGCCAGCTCCTCCATGTCCGCCACGCCGTCCCGGCCCACGTAGTCCACGCACAGGTCCAGCATGTGCGCGCCCTCGCGGATCTGGTCCCGCGCCATCTCCACGCAGTCGTCCCAGCGCCCGTCGAGCATGGCCTCGCGGAACTTCTTCGACCCGTTCGCGTTCGTCCGCTCGCCGATCGCCAGGTACGAGGTGTCCTGCCGGAACGGCACGGTCTGGTAGAGGGAGGCGGCCCCCGGCTCGGGGCGCGGGTCGCGGGGCGCGGGCGTGAGGTCGCGGACGCGCTCGACGACCTGGCGCAGGTGCTCGGGGGTCGTGCCGCAGCAGCCGCCCACGAGGGAGAGGCCGTACTCGCGGACGAAGGTCTCCTGGGCGTCGGCGAGCTCGGCCGGGGTCAGCGGGTAGTGGGCGCCGTCGGAGGTGAGGACGGGCAGGCCCGCGTTGGGCATCACCGACAGCGGGATGCGGGAGTGGCGGGCGAGGTAGCGCAGGTGCTCGCTCATCTCGGCCGGGCCCGTGGCGCAGTTGAGGCCGATCATGTCGATGCCCAGCGGTTCGAGCGCCGTCAGGGCGGCGCCGATCTCGGAGCCCAGCAGCATCGTGCCGGTGGTCTCGACGGTGACCGAGACGATGAGGGGCACGTCGGCGCCGAGGGCGTCGAGGGCCTTGCGGGCGCCGATGACGGACGCCTTGGTCTGGAGGAGGTCCTGGGTGGTCTCGACGATGAGCGCGTCGGCGCCGCCGGTGAGGAGGCCCTCGGCGTTCTGCTGGTAGGCGTCGCGCAGGACGGTGTACGGGGCGTGGCCGAGGGTCGGCAGCTTGGTGCCGGGCCCGATGGAGCCGAGGACCCAGCGCTGGCGGCCGTCGGCGGCGGTGAACTCGTCGGCGACCTCGCGGGCGACGCGGGCGCCGGCCTCGGACAGCTCGAGCACGCGGTGGGCGATGTCGTACTCGCCGAGGGCCGCGTGGTTGGCGCCGAAGGTGTTGGTCTCGACGCAGTCGACGCCGGCGGCGAAGTACTCGCGGTGGACCGAGGCGACGATGTCGGGCCGGGTGAGGCTGAGGATCTCGTTGCAGCCTTCGAGGTTCTGGAAGTCCTCGAGGCTCGGATCCTGGGCCTGGAGCATGGTTCCCATGGCACCGTCGGCGACGACGACGCGACTGGCGAGTGCCTCGCGGAGGGCGGCGGCGCGGCTCCGGCTGTCGGCGGAGACGGAAGGGGTCGGCAACGAGGCCATGAAGGGGCTCCCTGGGCTGCGACGGCTGTCGGCTTTGCACCCTGGGCACAGGGTGCACGGGCTCAGCGTAACCGTGGTTCGGCCGGGGCGGACACGGTGTCCCACGTGGCGGACGGCATCCTGTGTGCGAGGACTCCCGGCGAGGCCCCTTCTTCGAGGACACTGTCAGGTGCGAGGCAAGGTCGGCATCGACCGATAGTGTTCAGCATTGTCGAACAGCGTGATCTGTACGGGACGTGAGGAGAAGGGCCGGGCGATGGCGAAGAACATCCAGTCGCTTGAACGGGCGGCGGCCATGCTGCGACTGCTCGCGGGCGGCGAGCGCCGGCTCGGCCTGTCCGACATCGCCTCCTCGCTGGGGCTGGCCAAGGGCACGGCCCACGGCATCCTGCGCACCCTCCAGGCGGAGGGCTTCGTGGAGCAGGACGGCCCCTCGGGCCGCTACCAGCTGGGCGCCGAGCTGCTGCGGCTGGGCAACAGCTACCTCGACGTGCACGAGCTGCGCGCGCGGGCGCTGGTGTGGACGGACGACCTGGCGCGGTCCAGCGGGGAGAGCGTGCACCTGGGGGTGCTGCACCAGCAGGGCGTGCTGATCGTGCACCACGTCTTCCGGCCGGACGACAGCCGGCAGGTGCTGGAGGTGGGGGCGATGCAGCCGCTGCACTCCACGGCGCTGGGCAAGGTGCTGTCGGCGTACGACCCGGTGGCGCACAGCGAGGTGGTGGAGGTGGAGCGGGAGCCCTTCACCCCGCGCACGGTCACGGGCCTGGCGGACTTCGAGGCGCTGCTCGACACGACCCGGGCGCGCGGCTGGGCGGCGGACGTGGAGGAGACCTGGGAGGGCGTGGCCTCGGTGGCGGCGCCGATCCACGACCGGCGCCGGATGCCGGTGGGCGCGGTGGCGGTGACCGGGGCGGTGGAGCGGCTCTGCCCGTCCGGCGAGCTGCGCCCGGAGCTGGTGGCGGCGGTGCGGGACTGCGCCCGGGCGGTCTCCCGGGACCTGGGGGCGGGCCGCTTCTGAGCCCGCGCCCGCGGGGTCGGCGAGCCGGCCCGCACGGAGAGCGAACCCGTCGGTAACGATCGCGTTATCGGCGGGTTTTTCGTTTCCCAGACCCTTGACGCGCTGTTAACCCCGGGGCAAAACTTCCGTGCATCGGTCGGCATTGCCGAACACCTACCGGCAATACGCGCTAGAGTGTGGCAGTGCCAAGGGCCGTGGACGCCCTCACACGAGGGCGCGGACCACCGGGGCGAACCGGGGTTCGCCCATCCCCTGGACGAAGGACAAAGGAGTCGCGGGTGTCCAGCTCCGACATCTTCCTCGGCGAGACCATCGGTACCGCCGTACTCATTCTTCTCGGCGGCGGCGTCTGCGCCGCCGTGACGCTCAAGAGCTCCAAGGCACGCGGCGCCGGCTGGCTCGCGATCACCTTCGGGTGGGGCTTCGCCGTCATGACGGCCGTCTACATGACCGCTTCCCTCTCCGGGGCGCACCTGAACCCCGCCGTCACGGTCGGCATCGCCGTCAAGGACGGCGCCTGGGGCGACGTGCCGGTCTACTTCGCCGGCCAGCTGCTCGGCGCGATGATCGGCGCCGCCCTGGTCTGGGTCGCCTACTACGGCCAGTTCCGGGCCCACCTCACCGACCCGGAGACGGTCGGCGAGAAGCCGGTCGAGGGCCCCGGCCCCGTGCTCGGCATCTTCTCCACCGGCCCCGAGATCCGGAACACCTGGCAGAACCTCGCCACCGAGGTCATCGGCACCGTCGTGCTCGTCCTCGCCGTGCTCACCCAGGGCCTCAACGACAGCGGCAAGGGCCTCGGCGTCCTCGGCGCCCTGATCACGGCCTTCGTCGTGGTCTCGATCGGCCTCTCGCTCGGCGGCCCGACCGGTTACGCGATCAACCCTGCGCGCGACCTCGGCCCCCGCATCGTGCACGCGCTGCTCCCCCTCCCGAACAAGGGCGGCTCCGACTGGAGCTACGCCTGGATCCCGGTCGCCGGTCCGCTGGTCGGCGGAGCCCTCGCCGCGGGTATCTACAACCTCGCGTTCGCCTGAGCCGTAGAACAGCACCAGAGCCCCGAGCCGTCCTTCCCAGACTTCCCATGGAGCACACCGTGACCGACGCCCACACCGCCGGCCCCTTCATCGCCGCCATCGACCAGGGCACCACCTCCTCCCGCTGCATCGTCTTCGACAAGGACGGCCGGATCGTCTCGGTCGACCAGAAGGAGCACGAGCAGATCTTCCCGAAGCCGGGCTGGGTCGAGCACGACGCCACCGAGATCTGGACCAACGTCCAGGAGGTCGTCGCCGGCGCCATCGTCAAGGCCGGCATCACCGCCGCCGACGTCAAGGCCATCGGCATCACCAACCAGCGCGAGACCACGCTGATGTGGGACAAGCACACCGGCGAGCCCGTGCACAACGCGCTCGTCTGGCAGGACACCCGCACCGACGCCCTCTGCAAGGAGCTCGGCCGCAACGTCGGCCAGGACCGCTTCCGCCGCGAGACCGGCCTCCCGCTCGCCTCCTACTTCTCCGGCCCCAAGGTCCGCTGGCTGCTCGACAACGTCGAGGGCCTGCGCGAGCGCGCCGAGCGCGGCGACATCCTCTTCGGCACCATGGACTCCTGGGTCATCTGGAACCTCACCGGCGGCACCGAGGGCGGCGTCCACGTCACCGACGTCACCAACGCCTCCCGCACCCTCCTGATGAACCTCCACGAGATGGCCTGGGACGAGCGCATCCTCCAGTCCATCGACATCCCGGCCGCCGTCCTCCCCGAGATCCGCTCCTCCGCCGAGGTGTACGGCACGGTCAAGGGCGGCATCCTCGACGGCGTCCCGGTCGCCTCCGCGCTCGGCGACCAGCAGGCCGCCCTGTTCGGCCAGACCTGTTTCGCCGAGGGCGAGGCCAAGTCCACGTACGGCACCGGCACCTTCATGCTGATGAACACCGGCGACAAGATCATCAACTCCTACAGCGGCCTGCTGACCACGGTCGGCTACCAGATCGGCGAGCAGAAGCCGGTCTACGCCCTGGAGGGCTCCATCGCCGTCACCGGCTCGCTCGTCCAGTGGATGCGCGACCAGATGGGCCTGATCAAGTCCGCCGCCGAGATCGAGACCCTGGCCTCCTCCGTCGAGGACAACGGCGGCGCCTACTTCGTGCCCGCCTTCTCCGGCCTCTTCGCCCCGTACTGGCGCTCCGACGCCCGCGGGGTGATCGCCGGCCTCACCCGGTACGTCACCAAGGCGCACATCGCCCGTGCCGTCCTGGAGGCCACCGCCTGGCAGACCCGCGAGATCACCGACGCCATGACCAAGGACTCCGGCGTGGAGCTGACCGCGCTCAAGGTCGACGGCGGCATGACCTCCAACAACCTGCTGATGCAGACCCTCTCGGACTTCCTGGACGCCCCCGTGGTGCGCCCCATGGTCGCCGAGACCACCTGCCTCGGCGCCGCCTACGCCGCCGGCCTGGCCGTCGGCTTCTGGCCGGACACCGAGGCGCTGCGCGCCAACTGGCGCCGTGCCGCGGAGTGGACCCCGCGCATGGACGCCGGCAAGCGCGACAGCGAGTACAAGAACTGGCTCAAGGCCGTGGAGCGCTCCATGGGCTGGCTCGAAGAAGAGAAGTGACGAGGAGTAGACCGAGATGACCACCCCGCAGACCGTTCCCGCCCTCGGAACGCACCCGGCCGCCGGCTCGCTTCCGACCCGTGCCGAGACCAGAGAGCAGCTTGCCAAGGCGACGTACGACCTCCTGGTGATCGGCGGCGGCATCCTGGGCATCTCCACCGCCTGGCACGCCGCGCAGTCCGGTCTGCGGGTGGCCCTGGTGGACGCCGGCGACTTCGCCGGCGCCACCTCCTCGGCCTCCTCCAAGCTCCTCCACGGCGGCCTGCGCTACCTGCAGACCGGCGCCGTGAAGCTCGTCGCCGAGAACCACTTCGAGCGGCGCGCCGTCTCCCGGCAGGTCGCCCCCCACCTGTCCAACCCGCTCACCTTCTACCTGCCCGTCTACAAGGGCGGCCCGCACGGCGCCGCCAAGCTGGGCGCCGGCGTCTTCGCGTACTCCGCCCTCTCCGCCTTCGGCGACGGCGTCGGCCACCTCCTCTCCCCCGCCAAGGCGGCGCAGGACGTGCCCGAGCTGCGCACCGACAACCTCAAGGCCGTCGCCGTCTACGGCGACGACCAGATGAACGACGCCCGCATGGCGCTCATGACGGTCCGCGCGGCCGTCGACGCCGGCGCCGTCGTCCTCAACCACGCCGAGGTCACCGGTCTCCGCTTCACGCGGGGCCGGGTCACCGGGGCCGAGCTCCGCGACCGCGTCTCCGGCGAGGAGTTCGGCGTCACCGCGCGGCTCGTCCTCAACGCCACCGGCCCCTGGGTCGACCACCTGCGCCGGATGGAGGACCCCAACGCGGCCCCCTCCATCCGCCTCTCCAAGGGCGCCCACCTGGTCCTCAAGCGGACCTCCCCGTGGAAGGCCGCGCTGGCCACCCCGATCGACAAGTACCGGATCACCTTCGCCCTCCCCTGGGAGGACATGCTCCTGCTCGGCACCACCGACGAGGAGTACGAGGGCGACCCGGGCGAGGTCGCGGTCACCGAGAAGGACACCGCCCAGATCCTGGACGAGGCCGCCTTCTCCATCCGCGACCAGCAGCTCGACCGCTCCCTCATCACCTACGCCTTCGCCGGCCTGCGGGTGCTGCCGGGCGGTCCCGGCGACACCTCCAAGGCCAAGCGCGAGACGGTCGTGACCGAGGGCCGCGGCGGGATGCTGTCGGTCGCCGGCGGCAAGTGGACCACCTTCCGCCACATCGGCCGCACCATCATGAAGAAGCTGGAGGCGCTTCCCGGCCACCCGCTGGGCGAGGACTACGAGTCGGTCTCCACGCTGCCGAAGCGGCTGCCGCTCCCGGGCATCGCCAACCCGAACGCGGTCGCCCACCGGCTGCTCGTCGACGGCCCGGCCCCCGGTCCGCGGATGGCCGCCGACACCGCCAAGCACCTGGCCACGCACTACGGTTCGCTCTCCTTCGACATCGCCCGCATGGCGAACGAGAACCCCGAACTGGCCCGCCGGATCCACCCGGACGCCCCGGAGATCTGGGCGCAGGTCGCCTACGCCCGCGACCACGAGTGGGCCGAGACGGCCGACGACGTGCTGCGCCGCCGGACCACCCTGACCATCCGCGGTCTCGCCACCGACGAGATCCGCGCCGGGGTGGAGGCGATGCTGCGCGCGAAGTAGGCGCCGCGAGCCGAGGGGCGGTCTTCTCCGGGGAGGGAGGGACCGCCCCTCCCGCGTGTCCGTGTGCGGGGCCCCGATCCTGGGTAGTCGATCAAGGCCGCACGGGTTTTCGGGCGTGCCCGAGGGCTGCGGACGGACGAGCCGGAAGCCGTAAGGTTGGTCCGTACGACACGAACTTCGAAGAAGGAGGCGCTGGGTGATCGAGCTCGAGGGGGTACCCGAGCTGATCGACCCGGTCATGGTGGCCGCGTTCGAGGGCTGGAACGACGCCGGCGACGCCGCCTCCACCGCGGTCGCCCATCTGGACCGGGAGTGGAAGGGCGAGGTCTTCGCGGCGCTCGACGCCGAGGACTACTACGACTTCCAGGTCAACCGTCCGACGGTGTTCCTGGAGAACGGCGTCCGGAAGATCACCTGGCCGACGACCCGGCTCTCCGTGGTCCGGATCGGCGGCGACAAGCCGCGCGACCTGGTCCTGGTCCGGGGCATCGAGCCGTCGATGCGCTGGCGCTCCTTCTGCAACGAGCTGCTGGGCTTCGCGCACGAACTGGGCGTGGAGATGGTGGTGATCCTCGGCGCGCTGCTCGGCGACACCCCGCACACCCGCCCGGTGCCGGTCAGCGGCGTCACCTCCGACCCGGACCTGGCGCGGACGATGGACCTGGAGGAGACCCGCTACGAGGGCCCGACGGGCATCGTCGGCATCCTCCAGGAGGCGTGCACCCACGCGGGCGTGCCGGCGGTGAGCCTGTGGGCGGCGGTGCCGCACTACGTGTCGCAGCCGCCGAACCCGAAGGCGACGCTGGCCCTGCTGAACCGGCTGGAGGACCTGATCGGGCTGCGGATCCCGCTGGGCGAGCTGCCCGAGGACGCCCGCGCCTGGCAGCTGGGGGTGGACCAGCTGGCGGCGGAGGACAGCGAAGTCGCCGAGTACGTGCAGACGCTGGAGGAGGCGCGGGACACCGCGGAGCTGCCGGAGGCCTCGGGCGAGGCGATCGCCCGCGAGTTCGAGCGGTACCTGCGGCGGCGCGACCCCGGCCAGGGGCCGGGACCCGGCGGCCCGGGGGTGGCGACGGAGAGCGGGGACACCTCGTACCTGCGCGATCCGGGCAGCGGCCGGACCCGGCCGCCGAAGCCGGACCCGGAGGCGCGGCCGGAGCCGCCCGAGGAGCCCGGGGAGCCCGGGGCGGCCGACGAGGAGTAGGACGCCCTCAGGACGTGGGGAAGGGGAGGGGTGGCCCGGGCCGCCCCTCCCCTTCCGCGTGTCGTGCGGTCCGCCGCTAGAGGGCGACGCCGAGGAGCGCGTCGACCGTGCGGGAGACGAGACCGGGGGCGGCCTCGTCGGTGCCGCCGTCCGCCTCCTGGCGGGCGGCCCAGCGGTCGACCGCGGCGAGCGCGGCCGGGGCGTCGAGGTCGTCGGCGAGCGCCTCGCGGACCTCCTCGACCAGCGCGTCGGCGGACGGGCCGTCGGGCCGGGAGACCGCGGCGCGCCAGCGGCCGAGGCGCTCGACGGCGTCGGCGAGGACCTGGTCGGTCCACTCCCAGTCGGCGCGGTAGTGGTGGGCGAGGAGGGCGAGCCGGACGGCGGCCGGGTCGACGCCCTCGCGGCGGAGCGCGGAGACGAAGACCAGGTTGCCCTTGGACTTCGACATCTTCTCGCCGTGCAGGGCGACCATGCCGGCGTGCACGTACGCCTTGGCCATGGGGAACTCGCCGGTGAGCGTCTGCGCGTGCGAGGCGCCCATCTCGTGGTGCGGGAAGATCAGGTCGGAGCCGCCGCCCTGCACGTCGAAGCCCATGCCGAGGTGGTCGAGGGCGATGGCGACGCACTCGATGTGCCAACCGGGGCGGCCGGGGCCGAGGCTGCCGCCGTCCCAGCTGGGCTCGCCCTCGCGGGCGGCCATCCACAGCATCGGGTCGAGCGGGTTCTTCTTGCCGGGGCGGTCGGGGTCGCCGCCGCGCTCGGCGGAGAGGTGCCGCATGAGCTCGGTGTCGTAGTGCGAGACCTCGCCGAAGTGCGGGTCGGCCTCGACGGAGAAGTAGACGTCGCCGTCGAGCTCGTAGGCGGCACCGGAGTCCCGGAGCCGTTCGACCAGCGGGATGATGGAGGGTATCGACTCGACCGCGCCGACGTAGTGGCGCGGCGGCAGCATCCGCAGGGCGGTCATGTCCTCGCGGAAGAGGGAGGTCTCGCGCTCGGCGAGTTCGGTCCAGTCGAGGTCGTCGCGGAGGGCGCGCTCCAGGAGCGGGTCGTCCACGTCCGTCACGTTCTGGACGTAGTGCACCTGCCGCTTGGTGTCGAGCCACACGCGCTGCACGAGGTCGAACGCGTTGTAGGTCGCCGCGTGACCCATGTGGGTCGCGTCGTAGGGCGTGATGCCGCAGACGTAGATACGGGCGACGGGGCCGGGGGCGAGGGTCACTCGTCCGCCGGTCGCGGTGTCGTGGATCCGGAGGTCGCGGCCCTTGCCGGGAAGGGCGGGGACCTCGGAAGCGGGCCAGGCATGCATGACCCGAGCGTAACCGGACAGCTGTTTCGGATACGAACCGGATCCGGAATCTTGTCCGATCGTGCGCTCTTGCGGGTGAGCGCGGTGTGTGTATACCCCCCAGGGGTCCGGCGGCCTCCCGGACCGCTCAGGCCGGTATGGCCGAAACCCTGCGGTTCCTAGACCGGCGGCCAGGGGATCGCGGGCCACTGCCCGGACGGCTCCGGGTGGCGCCCGGACGCCAGCAGCGCCGCGACCCGCTCCCGTACGGCGGACACCTCGGCGGCCGTGAGCAGTTCCCCCAGCCGGGTGGCGAGGGGGCCGCCGGGCGCCAGGGCGGGGGCGAGCCCCGCGAGGACCTCGGTGGCCTCGGCGGGCAGCTCCTGGCCCGCCCAGCCCCACAGCAGGGTGCGCAGCTTGTCCTCGACGTGGAAGGAGACTCCGTGGTCGATGCCGTAGAGCCGCCCGCCGGGGGCGGGGAGCAGGTGGCCGCCCTTGCGGTCGCCGTTGTTCATCACCGCGTCCAGGACGGCGAGCCGGCGCAGCGCGGGGGTGTCGGCGTGGACGAGGAGCGCGGTGCGCCCCTCCCCCACCTCGGCGGGGCCGATCGCCTTCCACCCCTCGCCCGGCTCCTCGTCCTCGGTGAGGGCGAGCAGCCGGGCCTCCGGGTCGGCCTCGACCCAGAGCTGGACCATGCCCTCGCCGTACGGGCCGTCCCGCAGCACCGTGGGCGGGACCAGGCCCCAGCCGGTGGCCTCGGAGAGTTCGTACGCGGCGACCTCGCGCTCGGCGAGGGTGCCGTCCGGGAAGTCCCACAGCGGGCGCTCCCCCGCGACCGGCTTGTAGACGCAGGCGGCCTCGCGGCCCTCGTGGGCGACCGTGCAGTAGAGCACCGCGTTGGACGCCTCGCGGACCTGCCCCCGCACGGTCAGCTCACCGCGGGCGAGCAGCTCGGTGTCCGGCGGGAAGTCGGGGCTGCTGCTCATGCTCCGCGGCGGTATCCGTTCTGACGGGGGCAGACGTGCCCCTCCGGGTCCAGCGGCAGGCTGCACAGCGGGCACGGCGGGCGGCCGGCGTTGACCACGTCCAGCGCCCGCTTGGCGAAGGCGCGGGCCTGGGCGCCGCTGAGGCGGACGCGGAGCATCGGCGGGCCGTTCTCCTCGTCCTGGAGCAGCCGCTCCTCGGCCGCGGCGAGGTCCTCCTCGGAGTCGGCGTCCAGTTCGACGAGGGCCTGGGCCTCGACGATCATGCGCTGCTCCTCGCCGTCCCAGGCGAGTGCCATGGTGCCGACCCGGAACTCCTCCTCGACGGGCGTGTCGAGGGGGGCGGTGTCGGCGATGTCGGTGGGGGCCACGGCCGGGACCGGGGCGTTGCCCCCGGTGCGGCGCAGCACCTCGTCGAGGAGTTCGTCCATCCGCTCGGCGAGTGCGGCGACCTGGGTCTTCTCCAGGGCGACGCTGGTGACCCGGCCGGCCGCGGACGCCTGGAGGAAGAACGTCCGGCGGCCAGGCAGCCCGACCGTGCCGGCCACGAAACGCTCCGGTGGGTCGTAGAGGAACACCTGACGGGACACTCTCCCGGCTCCCTTGACTGTCGACTGTCGTACGGCAACGGCGAGTCCACCCTACTGCGCGGGAGGATCACGGTGCGCCCGCGCCGCCCCCCACCTCGGCCGTCCCGCTGGTGTCGGGGGTCTCGCGGGGGGCCAGCGCGGCGAGGTCGCCGGTGTCGCCGAGGCGGACCAGGAAGGGGCGCAGCCGGGTGTAGCGGATCACGGTGAGCGAGCAGGGGTCGACGTGGATGCGCTGGAAGAGGTCGAGGTGGAGGCCGAGGGCGTCGGCGACGAGGGACTTGATGATGTCGCCGTGGGAGCACAGGGCGTAGACGGCGTCCTCGCCGTGCTCGGCGTCGATCCGGGCGTTCCAGTCGCGGACCGCCTCGACGGCCCGCACCTGCATGGCGCGCATGGACTCGCCGCCGGGGAAGGCGGCGGCGGAGGCGTGCGCCTGGACGACCTCCATCAGCGGTTCGTCGTTCAGTTCGCTGAGCTTGCGGCCCGACCAGTCGCCGTAGTCGCACTCGTTGACCCGCTCCTCGACGTGGAGCGGGAGGTCCGGGCGGGCGTCCAGGAGCGGCTGGAGGGTCTCGCGGCAGCGCTGGAGGGGGCTGGAGACGGCGGCGGCGAGCGGGATCCCGGCGAGCCGGGCGGGCAGGGCGGCGGCCTGGGCGGCTCCGCGCTCGTCGAGCGCCACGCCCGGCGTGCGCCCGGCGAGCAGTCCGGAGGTGTTGGCGGTGGAGCGTCCGTGCCGGACGAGGATCAGCGTGGCCATGTCGGCCAGCCTACGGCGCGGGCGCGGGGGTGTGGGACGGTCCGCGGCGGGTAGGCGGGCGTGCGGCACCGGCGACGGGAAGGGAGAATACGGCGCGTGATCGTCGACTCCGCCCTCTATCGCGACGGCCGCAGGACCGACTGCGGCGGCGACCTCTCGCACGCCCTGGCCGAGGCGCGGGCCTCCGGCCACGCCTTCCTCTGGGTGGGGCTCCACGAGCCGTCGGAGGCCGAGTTCGACCACGTGGCCTCGGAGTTCGCGCTGCACCCGCTGGCGGTCGAGGACGCCCTGAAGGCCCACCAGCGGCCCAAGCTGGAGATCTACGACGACTCCCTCTTCGTGGTGCTGAAGCCGGTGGACTACGAGCCGGAGAGCGACCGGGTCTCCTCCGGCGAGCTGATGCTGTTCCTGGGCGACTCCTTCGTGGTGACCGTCCGGCACGGCGAGGGGGCGCCCCTGGCGGCCGTGCGCAAGCGCCTGGAGACGCAGCCGGAGGTGCTGCGGCACGGGCCGACGTCGGTGCTCTACGCGGTGAGCGACGCGGTGGTCGACCACTACCTGGACGTGGCGGGCGAGCTCCAGGTGGACCTGGAGGAGCTGGAGGCCGACGTCTTCGCGCCGGGCGGGACCGGCACGGCGAACACCGCGGAGCGGATCTACACGGCGAAGCGGCAGGTGCTGGAGTTCCGGCGGGCGACGGGCCCCCTGGCGGCGCCGATGGCCCGGCTGACAGCGGGCACGGTGCCGTTCGTGAACACGGAGTCGCAGCCCTTCTTCCGCGACGTCAACGACCACCTGCTGCGCGCCAACGAGCAGGTGGAGGGGCTGGACCGGCTGCTGTCGGACGTCCTGTCGGCGCACCTGGCGCAGATGGGGGTGCGGCAGAACGACGACATGCGGAAGATCTCGGCCTGGGCGGCGATGGCCGCGGTGCCGACGATGGTGGCGGGGATCTACGGCATGAACTTCGACCACATGCCGGAGCTGCACTGGGTGTGGTCGTACCCGGCGGTGATCCTGCTGATGGCGGGCGCCGTGACCGGCCTGCACCGGCTGTTCAAGCGGCGCGGCTGGCTGTGAACCGGCCGCGCCGCGGGTCCGGTCAGAAGGCCGGGGCGGGGACGGCCGGGCCGCCGAGCGCGTCGAGCCGGTCGGGCATCCGCAGGCTGATCATTTTGTGCCAGCCGGCGGCCCGCTCGTAGGCGTACATGCCGCGGATGCCCGCGGCGAGCACCGCGCCCTTGGCCTTCGGCCACTTCAGGATGCGGCCCATGTGGCCCATGACGGCGAGGCTGACGTCCCGGTAGACCTGGATCTCGACGAGCGCCGACTCGCGCAGGGTGGTCTGGATGAGCCGGCCGTGGCCGGCCCGGGCGAGCCGGAGCAGCTCCTCGTGGCAGTAGGCGAGGTGGTTGGCCTCGTCGTTGTCGATCATGTGGATGGCCTTGCCCAGCTCCGGGTGGTCACCGAAGTACGTGACGAGCATGTCCATCTGGTCGGCCGCGCGCTGCTCGGTGACCCGGCTGTGGGCGAGGTAGACGATGACGTCCCGCTCGGTCAGCGGCCGGTCGCCCCGGAGCTTCTCGTGGGCCAGGCCGATGCCGCGCCGTTCGAGGAGCATCGTGTAGTCGGTCTCGGGCGGGACGGGGACGGGTTCGAGGCCGCGCTTGCGCAGCAGCGCGTTGAAGATGCGCCCGTGCTTGTCCTCGTCGGCGCCGTGCCGGGTGATCTTGGGGGCGAGCTCCCGCATGCCGGGGGCGACGAGGGCGGCGATCCGGGCGTTCTCCCAGCCGCCCTGCGTCTCGCCGCTGGCGGCGATCGAGCAGAAGAGCCGGAAGGCCTCGTCGTCGTCGATGATTTCCTGGAACAGGCTCTTGGCCGTGAGCATCGCTGCCACCTCCATGCGGACGTCCGCACTCCGCGCGTCCGGGGAAGACCGAGTCAAATGCCGTCCGGGGCGGCGGGCAACAGGAGGGCTCGGCGGTATCGGCCGAAAGAGTGAGAGGCGGGGCCGTAACCGGGAGGCGCGGTGACGCGTTGAAGAGCATGACGGCCGTGGCGGGGAAGACCCCCGAGCCCCCACCACGGCCGCAGGCCTTCCCCGCCGCTCCCCGCTACGCCAGGCCGGCCCGCTCCAGGGCCTCGACGCCCGCGCGCAGGGCGGCGAGGCGCTCGTCGAGGGTGAAGCCGGCGGGGGCGAGGGTCAGCGTGGTGACGCCGGCCTCCGCGTAGGCGGTCATGCGGTCGGCGATCCGCTCGACGGTGCCGAGCAGGGCGGTCCGGTCGATCAGGGAGTGCGGCACGGCGGCCGCGGCGCCCGTCTTGTCGCCGGCCAGGTACTTGTCCTGGATCTCGGCGGCCTCCTTCTCGTAGCCCATGCGCCGGGCGAGCTGGTTGTAGAAGTTCTGCTTGCGGCTGCCCATGCCGCCCACGTAGAGGGCGGTGTACGGGCGGAAGACGTCGGCGAGCGCGTCGACGTCCTCGCCCAGGGCGAGCGGCAGCGTCGGGCAGACGTCGAAGCCCTCCATGGTCAGACCGGCCTTCTCGCGGCCCGCCCGCAGGGGACGCAGGGCGGTCTCCTCCAGGTGCTCGGCCGAGGGGAAGATCAGCAGGGCGCCGTCGGCGATCTCGCCGGTCTGCTCCAGGTTCTTCGGGCCGATCGCGGCGATGTACAGCGGGATGTGCTCGCGCTGCGGGTGGACGGTCAGCTTGATCGGCTTGCCGGGGCCGCCGGGCAGCGGCAGCGTCCAGTGCTCGCCCTCGTGGGTCAGGCGCTCGCGCGACATCGCCTTGCGGACGATCTCCACGTACTCGCGGGTGCGGGCGAGCGGCTTGTCGAACTTCACGCCGTACCAGCCCTCGGAGACCTGCGGGCCGGAGACGCCGAGGCCGAGGCGGAACCGGCCGCCGGAGAGGGAGTCCAGGGTGGCGGCGGTCATCGCCGTCATGGCGGGCTGCCGGGCCGGGATCTGCATGATCGCCGAGCCGACGTCGATCCGCTCCGTCTTCGCGGCGACCCAGGAGAGCACGGTCGGGGCGTCCGATCCGTACGCCTCCGCCGCCCAGCAGACGTCGTAGCCGAGCCGGTCGGCCTCCTGGGCGACGGCCAGGTTGTCGCCGTCCATGCCGGCGCCCCAGTAGCCGAGGTTGATGCCGAGCCGCATTTCCACGCACCCCTTACCCATCGGTAACGTCTCTCGGCCGGACTCTAGCGCGCCCTCCCCGCCTCCGACAGGAGGCGGACGCCACGCCCGTCGTCCACAGGTTCTGTCCACAGGGTCTCTCCGCGTGGTGCCCTGGCCAGTAATGTCGCGGCCATGGAGCAGAGGCATCTCGGACGTACCGGCCTGCGCGTCTCGCGCATCGGGCTCGGCACGCTCACCTGGGGGCGGGACACCGACGAGCACGACGCCGCGGAGCAGCTGAAGGCGTTCTGGGACGCGGGCGGCACGCTCGTGGACACGGCGGACGTGTACGGCGGCGGCGAGGCGGAGTACCTGCTCGGCCGGCTCATGGAGCGGCTCGTGCCCCGGCGCGACCTGATCCTGTCCACCAAGGCGGGCAGCGTCCCCGACCCGGACCGGCGCACCGACGGCTCCCGCGGCCACCTGCTCGCCGCCCTCGACGCCTCCCTGGCCCGGCTCGGCACCGACCACGTGGACCTGTGGCAGCTGCACGCCTACGACCCCCACACGCCGCTGGAGGAGTCCCTCCAGGCCCTGGACATCGCGGTGCGCAGCGGCCGGGCGCGGTACGCGGGCGTGGCGAACTTCTGCGGCTGGCAGCTCGCCAAGGCGGGCACCTGGCAGCTGTCCGGCGACCGCACCCGGCTCGCCGGGGCGCAGCTGGAGTACTCGCTGCTCCAGCGGGGCGTCGAGCGGGAGGTGCTGCCCGCCGCGATCGACCTCGGCATAGGCCTGCTGCCGTCCTCCCCGCTGGGCCGCGGGGTGCTCACCGGCAAGTACCGGAGCGGCACCCCCGCCGACTCCCGGGGCGCGTCCGAGGCGCTGGCGCCGTTCGTGGAGCCCTACCTCGACGAGGCCGCGAGCCGGATCGTGGAGGCGGTCAGCACCGCCGCCGACGGGCTCGCCACCAGCCCGCTGCACGTGGCGCTCGCCTGGGTCAGGGACCGGCCGGGCGTCGCCGCCCCGATCGTCGGCGCGCGGACGGCGCGCCAGCTCACGGCCGCGCTGTCGGTGGAGGGCCTTAGTCTTCCTGACGAGATCTGCCGGGCTTTGGACGATGTGTCCGCGCCCGTGCACCGCTATCCGGATCACGACTGGAGCACCTTGTGACCGAGCCTTCCGGGGAGACCGCGCCCGAGGCACCCGAGGACGTGGACCAGGCCGACGTGGACCAGGCCGACGTGGACCAGGCCGACGTGGAGCAGGACGCCGAGGACCGGGCCGACGTGGACCGCGAGGACGCGGCGCCGTCCGCCGAGGTCACCGAAGCCGCCGCGTCCGGCGAGGCCGCCGCCTCCGGCGAAGCCGCCGCCTCCGGCGAGGCCGCCGAGCCCTCCGAGTCCGCCGATGCGTCGAAGGAGGCGGCTCCGGAGCAGAGCGAGGCGCAGGCGGAGCTGGCGGCGCAGCGGGAGCTGCGGGCCCGGATCGAGGCGCGGAAGGCCGAGAAGTCCGGGCCGGTGGCGAGCGGGAGCAAGCTGAAGGGCGCCGCGGCCGACCTGCTCGCCGCCGTGCGCGCCGTCGAGGGCGGCTCCGCCTCCGGCGGCGCCTTCTACGCCCCCGCGCCCGAGCCGCCGCGTGCTCCCCGCCCGCCCGAGGCCACCGTCCGGCCGGCCGCCCCCGCGGCGCCGCCCGCGCCCACGGCCGGCGCGCTGGCCGGGGTCCGCGAGGTGCTGGCCCGGGGCGGCGCGCCCGAGGCGCTGGCCGGGCAGGTCGCCGCCGCGCTCGGCGAGCAGGCCGCCGAGGCCCTGGCCGGGGACCCGTGGCAGCTGCTGGCCGTCGCCGGGGTGCGGCCCGAGCAGGCCGACGGCTTCGCGCGGGCGCTGCTCGGCGACGCCTGCGGGCCGGACGACCCGCGCCGGGCCGTCGCCCTGACCGTGTGGCTGCTGGACCGGGCCGCCCTCCGGGGCCACACCGCGCTCACCCTCGACGAGGTGGCCGCCGGACTCGCCCGGCACGGGGTCCCCGACCCGGAGGAGGCCGTCGGGACGGCCGTCTCCGAGGGCGCCGTCCTGCTCTTCCAGGAGGAGGACGCCGAGGACGCCGCGCCGGAGGAGGACGAGGAGGGCGCGGAGCCCGGGGCGGGCGCCGGGAGCGACGAGGGCCCTGCGGAGCCCCCGCTCCTCGGGCTCGACCGGTACGCGCTGGCCGAGGAGAGCCTCGCGGACGGGCTGGCCCGGCTGGCCCGCACCGTCACCGCCGAGGAGTGGGACGGCGATGAACTGGAGCGGGCCGTCGGCGGCCACGGCCTGGTGCTGCACACCGGCGGCGAGGCCGCCCGCGCCGAGCCGCTGGCGCTGGCCGCCGCCGCGCGGGAGCGCGGCCTGCGCGTCCTGGTCACCGTGCACGACGCCGGGCGGGTGGGCGAGGAGGAGCGGGCCGCCGGTACGACGGTGCCGCTCGCCGCGCTGCTCTCCGGGACGGCCGGACCGGGCCGGGACGAGGAGGGCGGGCTCGCCCTGGACCTGCTGGTGGTGCTCGACGCGCCGCAGCTGGACGTGGAGGCGGGCGCGATGCTCGTCGAGGCGCTGCCGGACGGCTGCCGGCTGGTCCTCAGCGGCGACCCGGACGTCCTCGGGTCGGCCGGTCCCGGCGCGGTGTTCGCCGACGCGCTCGCGGCCCGCGTCTGCCCCCGGGTAGCCTCCCGCCGCCCGGACCCGGGCCCGCTGGGCGAGCTGGTCTCCGGCATCGGCATCGGTGAGCTGAACCAGGTCGAGGCCCCCGGCAAGGAGGTCGTGATCGTCCCCGTGCGGGACGCGGGCGAGGCCGTGCACCGCACGGTCCAGCTGGTCGCGGACTCGGTGCCGCGCGCCTTCGGGCTGGCCCCCGAGCAGACCCGGGTGATCACGGTCGGCCACGGCGGCTCGGCCGGGACGCGCGCGCTCAACGCCGCCCTGAAGCAGCGGCTGAACCCCGGCCCCGGCCGGTTCGGCGGCTACGACCCGGGCGACCGGGTGGCGTACGCGCCGGCGCCCGGCCGGACGGTGACGGGCACGGTCCTCGGGGCCGACGCCGAGGGCCTGCGGCTGGGCACCGGGGAGGGCGAGCTCGTCGTCCCTAAGGAGCGGGTGGAGTCGGCGCTGCGGCACGGCTGGGCGCTGACCGCGCACCAGGCGGCCGGCGGCCGGTGGCCCGCGGTGGTCGTGGTGCTGCCGGGCGACGCGGCCCCGGGCCTGAGCCGGCCCTGGGTCTACACGGCCTTCGGCCGGGCGGAGCGCCACCTGTCGGTGGTGCACGGGGTGGACCAGGCGCTGCCCCGGTCGGTCGCCGAGGTTCTCGCCCCGGAGCGCACGACCCGCCTCCGGCCGCTCCTGACCGGCCTCCTCGCCGCCCCCGGCGAGGAGTGACGGCAGGCCCCGGCACGCCGGAGGGCCGGAACACCGCTCCTGGATGTTCCGGCCCTCCGGCGTCCTCCCCGGGGCGCGTCAGCGGTCGGCGGCCACTTCACCGGCCTCCTCGTCGTCGAAGACGGAGCTGATGTCGAAGCGGCAGAGGATCCGCTCCGGGTCCGCCTGCTCGAAGGGCGCGGCCAGCCACTCCCCCGGCTCCGGGAGTTCCTCCGCGGCGGTGACCCAGAGCGTGGAGTCGCCCTCCTCCAGGCCGAACTCCTTGTGCCGGGAGGCGATCTCGTCGGGTTCGTACTCCCCGAAGAGGACGCCGAGGGCGGCGGCGGTGGAGCGGGGGCCGTCCTCGTCGTGGTCCAGGTCGGCGACGCGCCGGGCCTGGGCCGCCAGCCGGCGCGGCTCGGCCACGGCGTAGTCGCGGCGGATCAGCACGCTGAGGGCGTGTGGTTCGTCAGGTCCGGCATAGGGGGGCAGACCCTCGTCGGCCCCGGGGATCTCGAAGGGGGTCACCTCGTCGTAGCGGTCGTAGAGGAGCTCGTCATAGGTCTCGGCGGCGGCGGCGAGGGCGTTGAACGCCTCGTACACCGCCGTGTCGTCGTCCCCCGTGCGGCGTTCGACCGCCGCGAGGTGACGGTCCAGTGCGGTCTTGACCGCCTCGGCGGCGGCACGTACCTCGGCAGCGGTCGGCTGCGCAGCATCAGACATGGGACAGACGCTATCCGTACCAGGCCGGTGCCCGCACAATAGATGCGATGCCGGAATACGAATTTGTCGACGTGTACGTGCCGCGTGGGCTCTCCCGCAAGGAGACCGCGCGGCTTCTGACCGACCATGCCGAGTACGGACACTGGGAGTTGGACCGACTCACCCTGCGTCTGGACGGGAGCCGCAGGGTCCGCCTGAAGCGGCGGATCATCCGTCAGATCCGCGCGACCTGGTGACGGACGCGAAAGGGGCCCCGCACGGCGCGGGGCCCCTTCGCGTTCCGGCCGGTGCGGCTCAGGCGCCGCGGCGCGAGCGGCGGTAGACCAGCGAGCCCGCGAGGAGCATCCCCGCGGCGGCCGGCACGATCACGCCGAGCGGCGCGGACGACCCGGTCTCCGCGAGCTCGTCCGGGGCGGCCGGCGGCGGCGTGAGCTGCGGGCCGGGGTGGTTCGAGCCACCGTCCGAGCTGGGCGGTACACCCGGGGTGCCGGGGGTGCCGGGGGTGCCGGGCGTGCCCGGCGTCCCGGGGGTGCCCGGAGTCCCGGGCGTACCGGGGGTGCCCGGAGTGCCGGGAGTCCCCGGCGTACCAGGGGTGCCCGGCGTGCCCGGAGTCCCGGGGGTCCCAGGCGTGCCGGGAGTACCAGGGGTGCCGGGGGTCCCCGGCGGGGTCTCCTCGCCGTAGCCGCCCGGCTCCTCCTCGCCGTAGCCGCCGTCGGAGGGCTCTCCGTTGGCGCAGTCGTTGCCCGTGGCGGCGTTCCCGAGGCCGATGCCCGTGACGCTGTTGCCGCAGACGTTCACCGGCACGTCGACCGGCACCACCACGGTGTTGCCGGAGGCCACTCCGGGGGAGTCGCTCGCGTGCGCGCCGCCGGCCGCGCCGGGCCGGGACTGTGCCGGGACGTTGGCACAGGAGTTGCCCATCGCCGGGTTGAGCACCCCGACGACGTTCACGGTGTTGCCGCAGGCGTTGACCGGCGCGTGGACCGGGACCTGCACGCTGTTGCCGGAAGCGACTCCGGGTGAGTTCGCGGCCGAGCCGCTCGCACCGGAATCCGCCTGCGCGATGCCGCCGCCGAGCGCGAGGACGCCTCCGGCCGCCGCGACGGTGATGATGCTCTTGCGCGTGACCTGTCGCATAGCTTGCTTACCTGCCTTCTCGGCAATTCGCCTGATCGGCGTGGGATGAGGGCCACCGGGCCCGTGCCCGGGGCGGAATCGCCACCGGCCCCGGAGTGCATGGCACGCACTCCGGGGCCGGACGGCTCACGCCCTCAAGGGGCGGGGCACAACGTCAGGCGTTGACGCAGGTGTTGCCGAAGGCGGGGTTCAGCAGGCCGATCACGGAGACCGTGTTGCCGCAGACGTTCACGGGAACGTGAACCGGGACCTGCACGACGTTGCCCGAGAGGACACCGGGGGAACCGATGGCCGCACCCTGGGCACCCGCGTCGGCGACGGCCATGCCCGCGCCCGCGAGAACGAGACCGCCGGTGGCAGCCGCAGCAGCGACGACCTTCTTGATCATTATTCCTCCTAGTTGACAAGTGCGGCCCCAGCCGCGGACCGCAACACCTGTAACGAGGGGGAAGGGAGGGGGCTACGAGCCCCCGGGGTCATTCACTCTTTCCGGGCACGCCCAAACGCGCTGCCGAATTCCGGGGCCGTGCGCCCCTCCGGTCAGCAGGCGTCGAGGAAGCGGTCCAGGACGCGCACGCCGAACTTCAGGCCGTCGACCGGGACGCGCTCGTCCACGCCGTGGAACATGCCGGCGAAGTCCAGCTCCGGCGGCAGCTGGAGCGGGGCGAAGCCGAAGCAGCGGATGCCGAGGTCGTCGAAGGACTTGGCGTCGGTGCCGCCGGAGAGCATGTACGGCACGGCGCGGGCGATCGGGTCCTCGGCGCGCAGGGCGACCTGCATGGCGTCCACGAGGGCGCCGTCGAAGCTGGTCTCCAGGGCCTTGTCGCCGTGCACGTCCTCGCGCTTCACCCGGGGGCCGAGGATCCGGTCGAGGTCGGCGAGGAACTCCTGCTCGTAGCCGGGCAGGAAGCGGCCGTCGACGTGGGCGGTGGCCTGGCCGGGGATGACGTTCACCTTGTAGCCGGCGCCGAGCATGGTGGGGGCGGCGGAGTTGCGCAGGGTGGCGCCGATCATCTTGGCGATGCCGCCCAGCTTGGCGAGGGTGGCGTCCATGTCCTCGGGGTCGAGCGGGGTGCCGAGCGCGTCGGACAGCTCGTCGAGGAAGCTGCGGACGGTCTTGGTGACGCGGACCGGCCACTGGTGGCGGCCGAGCCGGCCGACGGCCTCGCACAGCTCGGTGATGGCGTTGTCGTCGTTGGTCATGGAGCCGTGGCCCGCGGTGCCCTCGACGGTGAGCCGCATCCAGTGCATGCCCTTCTGGGCGGTCTCGACCAGGTAGAGGCGCAGGTTCTCGTTGACGGTGAAGGAGAAGCCGCCGACCTCGCCGATCGCCTCGGTGACGCCGTCGAAGAGGTCCCGGTGCCGGTCGACCAGGTGGCGGGCGCCGTAGGTGCCGCCGGCCTCCTCGTCGGCGAGGAAGGCGAGGACGACGTCGCGCGGGGGCTTGCGGCCGCTGCGCAGCCGGTCGCGGACGACCGCGAGGGTCATCGCGTCCATGTCCTTCATGTCGACGGCGCCGCGGCCCCAGACGCAGCCGTCGGCGACCTCGCCGGAGAAGGGGTGGTGGGTCCAGTCGGCGGCGTCGGCCGGGACCACGTCCGTGTGGCCGTGGATGAGCAGGGCCGGGCGGGAGGGGTCCTCGCCCTCGATGCGGGCCACGGTGGAGGCCCGCCCCTTGTGGGACTCGATGATCTTCGGTTCGAGGCCGACCTCGGCGAGCTTCTCGGCGACGTACTCGGCGGCGGCGCGCTCGCCGGGGCCGGAGTGGTCGCCGTAGTTGCTGGTGTCGATGCGGATGAGGTCCCGGCAGAGGTCGACGACCTCGTCCTCGCCCGAGACGGTACGGCCGGTGTTCGACTCGCTCACGCTGCTTCCTCCCACGTCGTGCCCCGCGTGCTTCCTTGTGATCGCCCCCATCCTCCCGCGCCCCCGCCCCGGCGGCGCAAGGGCGTCCACCGGCCGACACGCCGCCGTCACATGCCGAGACGGGGTGCCGGGCGGGGCGGAGGGGCCGGGCGGGACGGGCGAGGGGGTGGTGATCGACCACCCCGAATGTTTGCTATGGTTTTCCTCGTCGGAACGGCCCAGGGCCGCGAGACACACACCCTGTCCGGGTGGCGGAATGGCAGACGCGCTAGCTTGAGGTGCTAGTGCCCTTTATCGGGCGTGGGGGTTCAAGTCCCCCCTCGGACACCAGTAGAAGTCCCGGTCGAGTTCTCTCGGCCGGGACTTCGGCGTATGCGGACGAGACGAGGCGGAGCCGTGCGAAGGAAGAGGGTGCCGGCCGCGCCGCTGCCGCAGCGACACGGGATCGACGCCGTGCGGCTCCGGCTGCCGGAGGACCCTGAGGGCGCCTGGCCGACCGTGGGGGCGTATCTGCTCGGGCGGTACGGCGCGGCGGTCGGGGCGGAGCGGATCGGCGCGATGCTGGACGCGGGGCGGTTCGTGGGGGCCGACGGGCGGGCGGCCGCGGCCTCGGAGCCGTACGAGCCGGGGCGGTGGCTGTGGTTCCACCGGGACCTCGCGCCCGAGGAGCGGGTGCCGTTCGAGATCGGGGTGGTGTACCGGGACGAGCGGATCCTGGTGGCGGACAAGCCGCACTTCCTCGCCACGACCCCGCGCGGACGGCACGTGACGCAGACGGCGGTGGCGCGGCTGCGGACGGAGCTGGGGCTGCCGGCGCTCCAGCCGGCGCACCGGCTGGACCGGCTGACGGCGGGCCTGGTGCTGTTCGTGGTGCGGCCGGAGGACCGGGGGGCGTACCAGCTGCTGTTCAAGGAGCGGCGGGTGCGCAAGGAGTACGAGGCGGTGGCGGCGTACGACCCCGGGGTGGCGCTGCCGGTGACGGTGCGGAGCCGGATCGAGAAGGAGCGGGGGGTGCCGGCCGCGCGCGAGGTGGCGGGCGAGCCGAACGCGGTGAGCCGGATCGAGCTGGTGGAGCGGATCGGCGCCCACGGGCGGTACCGGCTGCTGCCGGAGACCGGGAAGACGCACCAGCTGCGGGTGCACATGAACCGGCTGGGGCTGCCGATCGTGGACGACCCGCTGTATCCGGTGGTGCGCGAGGACGGGCCGGAGGACTACCGGCGGCCGCTGCGGCTGCTGGCGGCGGCGCTGGAGTTCGCCGACCCGTTCACGGGCGAGGAGAGGCGGTTCACGAGCCGCCTCTCGCTCAGTGTCCCCGGCTGAGCCACTCCTCCAGGTGCGGGGCCTCCGCGCCGATGGTGGTGGAGTCGCCGTGGCCGGTGCGGACCACCGTCTCCGGCGGGAGGGTCAGGAGCTTCTCCCGGATCGAGCCGATGATCGTGGGGAAGTCCGAGAAGGACCGGCCGGTGGCGCCGGGGCCGCCCTGGAAGAGGGTGTCCCCGGTGAAGACCGTGCCCAGGTCGGGGGCGTACAGGCAGACCGCTCCGGGGGCGTGGCCGGGGGTGTGGAGGACCCTCAGGTCGGTGCCGGCGATGGTGAGGACCTGTCCGTCGGCGAGTTCGCCGTCGGGGGTGTGGTCGGGGTGGGTGAGCTTCCACAGCGGCTGGTCGGCGGGGTGGAGCAGGACGCGGGCGCCGGTGGCGGCGGCGAGCGCGGGTGCGGCGCCGACGTGGTCGTCGTGGGCGTGGGTGCAGACGATGGCGCGCAGGGCGCGGCCGTCGAGGGCCGCGAGGACGGCGTCGGCGTCGTGGGCGGCGTCGATGACGATCGCCTCGGTGTCGTCGCCGACGATCCAGACGTTGTTGTCGACGTCCCAGGTGCCGCCGTCGAGGCTGAAGGTGCCGGAGGTGACCAGGTGGTCGACACGGGCGGTCATCACAGCACCACCACCGAGCGCAGCACGTCGCCCTCGTGCATGCGGGCGAAGGCCTTCTCGACCTCGTCGAGGGCGATGGTCTCGGTGACGAAGGCGCCGAGGTCGATGCGGCCCTGCCGGTGCAGGTCGATGAGCATCGGGAAGTCGCGGGACGGCAGGCAGTCGCCGTACCAGGAGGACTTGAGGGAGCCGCCGCGGCCGAAGACGTCGAGGAGGGGCAGTTCGAGCTTCATCTCGGGGGTGGGGACGCCGACGAGGACGACGGTGCCGGCGAGGTCGCGGGCGTAGAAGGCCTGCCGGTAGGTCTCGGGGCGTCCGACGGCCTCGATGACGACGTCGGCGCCGAAGCCGCCGGTGAGTTCCCGGATCGCCTCGACGGGGTCGGTGGTGCGGGAGTCGACGGTGTCGGTGGCTCCCATCTCCTTGGCCTTGGCCAGTTTCCGCTCGTCGACGTCGACGGCGATGATCTTCGAGGCTCCGGCGAGGCGGGAGCCGACGATCGCGGCGTCGCCGACGCCTCCGCAGCCGATGACGGCGACGGTGTCGCCCCGGGAGACGTTCCCGGTGTTGATCGCGGCGCCGATGCCGGCCATCACGCCGCAGCCGAGGAGGCCGGCGATCTCGGGGGCGACGGCCGGGTCGACCTTGGTGCACTGGCCGGCGGCGACGAGGGTCTTCTCGGCGAAGGCACCGATGCCGAGGGCCGGGGACAGCTCCGTGCCGTCGAGCAGGGTCATCCGCTGCTTCGCGTTGTGGGTGTCGAAGCAGTACCAGGGGCGGCCCCGGCGGCAGGCGCGGCACTGGCCGCAGACGGCCCGCCAGTTGAGGATCACGTAGTCGCCGGGGGCGACGTCGGTGACGCCCTCGCCCACCGACTCGACGGTGCCGGCGGCCTCGTGGCCGAGCAGGAAGGGGAAGTCGTCGTTGATCCCGCCCTGCGTGTAGTGCAGGTCGGTGTGGCAGACGCCGCACGCCTGGATCCGTACGACGGCCTCGCCGGGGCCCGGATCGGGGACGACGATGGTCTCGATCCGCACCGGCTCGTCCCGGCCGGGGGCGATGACCCCCCGCACGTGCTGTGGCATCGCTGACTTCCCTTCGGCCCGGAGGATCTTGTGAACCTCCTGGGTACCACTATCTCCCGATAAAAGGCGAGACCCCCGCAGGCCGAGCCCGCGGGGGTCCGCCGCTCCCGTGGGGGGAGTCGGGGGGTGGAGGGGCTCAGTCGGACCGGGCGGCGGTCCTGCGGACCCGGCCGCGGACCAGGAACCAGCCGCCGACGAGGGCCGCGGCGATCAGCGGGAGGCAGTTGACCGTGGTGCGGCTGATGCCGCCGTCCATCCACATGAGGACGAGGACGGAGGCGAGGAAGACCAGGGTCACGATCTGGGTGTAGGGGGCCCAGGGCAGCCGGTAGGCGGGGCGGGCGAGCACGCCCCGCTCGGCGCGGCGGACGAAGAGCAGCGAGCAGACCATGATCATGGCCCAGGTGCCGATGATGCCGATCGAGGCGAAGTTGAGGACCAGCTCGAAGGCGTCCTCGGGCATCCTGGCGTTGAGGATCACGCCGGCGACGCCGAAGCCGGCGGTGAGCAGGATGCCGCCGTAGGGCACGCCGCCCTTGTTCATGACGCCGGTGAACTTCGGCGCGGAGCCGGCCAGCGACATGGAGCGCAGGATGCGGCCGGTGGAGTACAGGCCGGAGTTGAGGCTGGAGAGGGCGGCGGTGAGGACGACGAGGTTCATCACGCCGGCGGCGCCGGGGACGCCCAGCTTGTCGAAGACGGTGACGAAGGGGCTCTGGTCGCCGGTGTAGGCGGTGTACGGGAGGATCAGCGCGAGCAGGACGACCGAGCCGACGTAGAAGAGGCCGACGCGCCACATGATCGAGTTGATCGCCTTCGGCATGATCTTCTCGGGGTTCTCGGTCTCGCCGGCGGCGACGCCGCAGAGCTCGACGGAGGCGTAGGCGAAGACGACGCCCTGGATGAGCAGGAGCATCGGCATCATGCCGTTGGGGAAGATGCCGCCGTTGTCGGTGATGTTGGCGAGGCCCGGGGTGGAGCCCCCGACGTCGTGCGAGGTCACGACGAGGAAGATGCCGACGAGCATGAAGGCGACGAGCGCGGCGACCTTGACGATCGCGAACCAGAACTCCATCTCGCCGAAGTACTTCACCGAGATGAGGTTGGCGGCGAGGACGACCGCGAGGGCGATCAGGGCGAGGATCCACTGCGGGACGTCGCTGAACATCGACCAGAAGTGGGCGTAGGTGGCCGCGGCGGTGATGTCGGCGACGGCGGTGGTCGACCAGTTGAGGAAGTAGAGCCAGCCGGCCGTGTAGGCGCCCTTCTCGCCCATGAACTCGCGGGCGTAGGAGACGAAGGCGCCGGAGGACGGGCGGTAGAGCACCAGCTCGCCGAGGGCCCGGACCACGAAGAAGGCGAAGACGCCGCAGACCGCGTACGCGAGGAAGAGCGAGGGGCCGGCGCTGGCCATCCGGCCGCCGGCGCCGAGGAAGAGCCCGGTGCCGATCGCGCCGCCGATGGCGATCATGTTGATGTGCCGGGACTTGAGGTCCTTGCGGTATCCGGCGTCGCCGGCGTCGACGTGGGGGGAGGCGGCCGGGTCCGCCGGGGCGGCGGACGGCGGCTCGGCCGCGATGACGCGGTCACTCATGGAGTTGTCGCCTTCGTGAGGGGGTGGGGGCTGTGCGGTCCCGCCGTGCCCGGGGTCCCTTCGTGGGGGTCGCCCCTGCACGGCCAGCCGACATCCTCACGGCAAGACGCGTTCACTGACTGTGAGCGAATTCACTGAACGCCCGTATTTGAGCTAGTTCAGAGGTTACGCAGCGCTGTACGGCGTACGACGGACGGGAGCCGTCACGGGGCCAGCACGTCCAGTTCCCTGAGCGCGCCGACGGCGATCTCGCGGGTCAGCGCCTCGGCGCGGGCGGCGTCGCGCTCGCGGACGGCCTCGGCGACCTGGACGTGGAGGGTGACGGCCGCCGGGTCGGGGTCCTCGAACATCACGTGGTGGTGGGTGCGGCCGGTGAGGACCTCGGCGACGACGTCCCCGAGGCGGGCGAACATCTCGTTCCCGGAGGCGTCGAGGACGATCCGGTGGAAGGCGACGTCGTGGACGAGGTACGCCTCCAGCTGCCGGCCGCGCGAGGTGGCGACCATGCCGAGGGCCTGCTCGGTGAGCTCGCGGCACTGGGCCGGGGTGGCGTGCAGGGCGGCGAGGCCGGCGGCGACGGGTTCGACGGCGGAGCGCAGCACGGTGAGGGAGCGGAGCTGGCGGGGGCGGTCGGCGCCGGCCAGCCGCCAGCGGATGACCTGGGGGTCGTAGACGTTCCAGCTCTCGGTGGGCAGGACCGTCACGCCGACCCGGCGGCGGGACTCCACCAGGTGCATCGACTCCAGGACGCGGACGACCTCGCGGACGACGGTGCGGGAGACGTCGAAGCGCTGGGCGAGCTCGTCGGTGCGCAGGACCGTGCCGGGCGGGTGCTCCCCCGCGGTGATGGCGAGGCCCAGGGTGGCGAGCACGTGCGAGTGGAGCCCCTGGGCCGATGTCGTCATGGGGCTCAGCCTATGCGGGGCCGGGCCGGTGATCACACCGGAGAGCGGGACGGGCGGCCGGCGGGGCACACCCGGGAATTAAAAGTACGACTTTTATGTCACAGACTCTTGAATACGTCGTACTCAATGGGTTTCATGAGCGCGACGGATCGATGTCGAAGAAGACAGCGAGGCACCCCCCATGCGCTCCACCCCCCACTCCGCCGCTCCCCCGGTCGTCGTCGTCATGGGCGTCGCCGGGACCGGCAAGACCACGATCGGCCCGCTGGTCGCCGACGCCCTCGGCCTGCGCTACGCGGAGGGCGACGACTTCCACCCGGCCGCCAACGTGGCCAAGATGTCGGCCGGCGTGCCGCTGGACGACGCCGACCGGGAGCCGTGGCTCGACGCCATCGGCGCCTGGGCGCACGACCGGGCCGGGCTAGGCGGGGTGGTCAGCAGCTCCGCGCTGAAGCGGATCTACCGGGACCGGCTGCGCGCGGCCGCCCCCGGGATCGTCTTCCTCCACCTGACCGGCGACCGGGAGCTCATCGAGGGCCGGATGGCGGCGCGCAAGGGGCACTTCATGCCCACCGCGCTCCTCGACTCCCAGTTCGCCACCCTCCAGCCGCTGGAGGAGGACGAGGCCGGCGTCGCCGTCGACGTGTCGGGCACCCCGGAGGAGATCGCCGCCCGGGCGGTGGCCGCCCTGCGCGCCTTCGCCCGGCCCCTCCCCCTCTTCTGAACCGTCCCCACCCCCCGCTCTTCACTTCCCCTCCCGCACCCTCCGCTCTTCCTGCCCCTCCCCTTCGACCCCCAAGGGACCCACCGTGACCAGTCTCAGCGTCGAGATGCTGGCAGCGGACGCCGCCGAACCGATCACCTCGGCGGGCAACGCACAGCTGGGCATCGCCGTGCTCGCCGGCATCGCCGTCATCGTCCTGCTCATCACCAAGTTCAAACTGCACGCGTTCCTGGCGCTGACCATCGGCTCGCTCGCGCTCGGCGCGTTCGCCGGGGCGCCGCTCGCGGACACCATCAAGTCGTTCAGCACCGGGCTCGGCAACACCGTGGCCGGCGTCGGCGTGCTGATCGCGCTCGGCGCGATCCTCGGCAAGCTGCTCGCCGACTCGGGCGGCGCCGACCAGATCGTCGACACGATCCTGGCGAAGGCGAGCAGGCGCTCCATGCCGTGGGCGATGGTCCTGATCGCCTCGGTGATCGGCCTGCCGCTCTTCTTCGAGGTCGGCATCGTGCTGCTGATCCCGGTGGTCCTGATGGTCGCCAAGCGCGGCAACTACTCCCTGATGCGGATCGGCATCCCGGCCCTCGCCGGCCTGTCCGTGATGCACGGGCTCATCCCGCCGCACCCCGGCCCGCTCGTCGCGATCGACGCCGTCGGCGCCAACCTGGGCGTCACCCTCGCCCTGGGCCTGGTCGTCGCGATCCCGACCGTGATCATCGCGGGTCCGCTCTTCTCCCGGTACGCCGCCCGCTGGGTGGACATCCAGGCGCCCGAGCACATGATCCCGACGCGCCCCTCCGAGGACCTGGAGAAGCGCCCCGGCTTCGGCGTGACCGTCGCCACGGTGCTGCTGCCGGTCGTCCTGATGCTGGTGAAGGCGCTCGTCGACATCGTCGTCGACGACCCGGAGAACGGGGTGCAGAAGGTCACCGACGTCATCGGCTCGCCGCTGATCGCGCTGCTCGCCGCCGTCATAGTGGCCCTGTTCACGCTGGGCCGCGCGGCCGGCTTCTCCAAGGAGCGGCTGTCCTCGACGGTCGAGAAGTCCCTGGCCCCGATCGCGGGCGTGCTGCTGATCGTCGGCGCGGGCGGCGGCTTCAAGCAGACCCTGATCGACATCGGCGTCGGCCAGATGATCCTGGAGTTCTCCGAGAACTGGTCGATCCCGGCCCTGCTCCTGGCCTGGCTGATCGCGGTCGCCATCCGTCTCGCGACGGGCTCCGCCACGGTCGCGACGATCTCGGCCGCCGGCCTGGTGGCCCCGCTGGCCGCGGGCATGTCGACCGGTGAGACGGCGCTGCTGGTGCTGGCGATCGGTGCCGGCTCGCTCTTCTTCAGCCACGTCAACGACGCCGGTTTCTGGCTGGTGAAGGAGTACTTCGGCATGAACGTCGGCCAGACGGTCAAGACCTGGTCGGTGATGGAGACCATCATCTCGGTGGTGGCCCTGGTGTTCGTGCTGCTGCTGTCGCTGCTGGTGTAGCGCGGACGGCGGCGCGAAGGGCCCCGGACCTCCTCGTGGAGGTCCGGGGCCCTTCGCCGTGCCCGGCCCCGCGGCGGGCCGCCCGCGGGGATCGCCCCCGCGCGGGCCGCGCGGGCCTACGCCGTCGCCGCGGCCGCCGCCCGGCCCGCCGCCCGGCCGGAGAAGACGCAGCCGCCGAGGAAGGTGCCTTCGAGGGAACGGTAGCCGTGGACGCCGCCGCCGCCGAAGCCGGCCGCCTCGCCCGCCGCGTACAGCCCGGGGAGGGGTTCGCCGGTGTCGGTGAGGACCCGGGAGGAGAGGTCGGTCTGGAGGCCGCCGAGGGACTTGCGGGTGAGGATGTTGAGGCGGACGGCGATCAGCGGGCCGGCCTTGGGGTCGAGGATGCGGTGCGGGGCGGCGGTGCGGATGAGGCGGTCGCCCAGGTAGCTGCGGGCGCCGCGGATCGCGGTGATCTGGAGGTCCTTGGTGAAGGGGTTGGCGATCTCGCGGTCGCGGGCGGTGATCTCGCGGCGGAGCGCGGCCTCGTCGACGAGGTCCTGGCCGGTGATCCGGTTCATGCCGCGGACCAGGGCGGACAGGTCGTCCTCGACGACGAAGTCGGCGCCCTTGTCCATGAACGCCCGGACGGGGCCGGGAACGTCGGCGCGGGCGCGGCCCAGGACGTCGCGGACGGACCTGCCGGTGAGGTCGGGGTTCTGCTCTGAGCCGGAGAGGGCGAACTCCTTGCCGATGATCCGCTTGTCGAGGACGAACCAGGTGTGGTCGTGGCCGGTCCGCATGATGTGTTCGAGCGTCCCGAGGGTGTCGAAGCCGGGGAAGAGCGGGACCGGGAGCCGCTTGCCGGTGGCGTCGAGCCAGAGGGACGAGGGGCCGGGCAGGATGCGGATGCCGTGCTTCGCCCAGATCGGGTTCCAGTTCTCGATGCCCTCGGTGTAGTGCCACATCCGGTCGCGGTTGACCTGCCGGGCGCCGGCCTTCTCCGCGATGCCGAGCATCAGGCCGTCGACGTGGGCGGGCACGCCGGAGAGCAGCTTCCCGGGCGGGGTGCCGAGGCGGGCGGGCCACTGGGCGCGGACCAGGTCGTGGTTGCCGCCGATGCCGCCGGTGGTGACGATCACGGCCTGGGCGCGCAGCTCGAAGGAGCCCGTCGCGGTCCGGCTGCTGGCGGTGCCGCGCTCGGCGTCGGAGGGCTCCAGGATCTCGCCGGAGACCGTGTCGAGCGTGCCTCCGGTGCGGCCGAGCGCGGTGACGCGGTGGCGGAAGCGGAAGGTGACGAGGCCGCGGGCGACGCCCTCGCGGACGGCGCGCTCGAAGGGGGCGACGAGGCCGGGGCCCGTACCCCAGGTGATGTGGAAGCGGGGGACGGAGTTGCCGTGCCCGGTGGCGTCGTAGCCGCCGCGCTCGGCCCAGCCGACGACGGGGAAGAAGCGGACCCCGCGCGCGTGGAGCCAGGAGCGCTTCTCGCCGGCGGCGAAGTCGACGTACGCCTCCGCCCAGCGGCGGGCCCAGTCGTCCTCGGGCCGGTCGAAGCCCGCGGTGCCCATCCAGTCCTGGAGGGCGAGGGCGTGGCTGTCCCTGATGCGCAGCCGGCGCTGCTCGGGCGAGTCGACGAGGAAGAGCCCGCCGAAGGACCAGTGGGCCTGGCCGCCCAGGGACTGTTCGGGCTCCTGGTCCAGGAGGATCACGGACCGGCCGGCGTCGACCAGCTCGGCGGTGGCGACGAGACCGGCGAGGCCGGCCCCGATCACGATCACATCGGCGTCGTAGGACATGGACCGCATCTTGGATACACGGATGTATCGAGTCAACCGTTCGCGCCCGGAGGACCCCCTCCCGTTTTCTAATGTCGGGCATTAATATGGGGGCATGGCAAGGACGTCGGGACCCGAGACCCGGGACAAACTGATCCGCGCGGCCGAGGAGCTGTTCGCCGCCCAGGGGGTCGACGGCGCACAGCTGCGCGACATCACCCGGCTCGCCGGACAGGCCAACCCGTCCGCCGTGCAGTACCACTTCGGCTCCCGCGCCGGACTCCTCGACGCGGTCATGGCCGGCCGGCTGGACCGGACCGAGCGGGTGCTCGTCGCCCTGGCGTATCCGGCCGACGCCGGCGTACGGGAGCTGCTCACGGCGCTCGTCACGGCCGAGGCGGGCGAGCTGGCCACCGAGCGGGGCAGGCGCTGCCTGCGGATCTCCGCGCAGCTCAGCCACGAGAGCGGCATCCGCTCCCGCACCCCGCACCCCACCCTCGCCGGCACCGCCTACTGGACGCTGATCGAGCGCCTCGCCGACCGCCTGGCCGACGACGGGCTGCCCGAGCCGCTGCTCCTGGAGCGCCTCGACCTCGCCCTCACGGTCGTCGGCGCGGCGCTCGCCGACCGGGCCCGGCAGTACCTCGACGGGACGGAGCCGCTCACCGGCGAGCCGCTCTTCCTCGCCGACCTCGTCGAGACCACCACCGCCCTCCTCCGGGCCGCACCGCCCCGGACGGCGACCTGAACCGTCCCGCGCCCCGCCCCCGGGCCGCTCGGCCCCGCGGGACGCCACGGACCACCCCGCGCCTCCGAGCCGCACAGACCCGGAGGTCCACACCGAACCACCCCGCACCACCCCGAAAGGACCTCCCATGAACGACCTCACCGGAAAGACCGTGCTCATCACCGGCGGCGCCCGCGGCCTGGGCGCCGAGGCGGCCCGCCAGGCCGTCGCCGCCGGGGCGAACGTGGTCGTCACCGACGTCCTCGACGAGGACGGCGCGGCGACCGCCGCGAGCCTCGGCGAGCGCGCCCGCTTCTTCCACCACGACGTCACCTCCGAGGAGGAGTGGGCGGCGGCCGTGGCCTACGCCGTCGCCGAGTTCGGCGGTCTGCACGGCCTGGTGAACAACGCCGGCATCTCCACCGGCGCGCTCCTGGAGACCGAGAGCGTCGAGCACTTCCGCAAGGTCCTCGACATCAACCTCACCGGGGTCTTCATCGGCATGAAGGCCGCGATCCCGGCGATGCGGGAGGCCGGCGGCGGCTCCATCGTCAACATCTCCTCCGCGGCCGGCCTGATGGGCCTCGCCCTCACCGCCGGCTACGGCGCCTCCAAGTGGGGCGTGCGCGGCCTCACCAAGATCGGCGCGGTGGAGCTGGGCACCGCGAAGATCCGCGTCAACTCGGTCCACCCGGGCATGACCTACACCCCGATGACCGCCTCGGTCGGCATCCAGCGCGGCGAGGGCATGTACCCGAACACGCCGATGGGCCGGGTCGGCGAGGCCGACGAGATCGCCGGCGCGGTCGTCTTCCTCCTCTCGGACGCCGCCTCGTACGTGACGGGCGCCGAGCTCGCCGTGGACGGCGGCTGGACCACGGGCCCGACGGTCAAGTACGTCATGGGGCAGTGAGTCCTCCCGGTCCGGCTGGTTGGATGGGCGCATGAGCGCCTCCGAGGAAGTACTGGACGTCGTCGACGAGCAGGACCGGGTGGTCGGGCGGGCCCCGCGCGGTGAGGTGTACGCGCGGGGCCTGATCCATCGCTGCACCTTCGTCCGGGTGCGGGACGCCAAGGGCCGGATCTTCGTCCACCGCAGGACCGCGGAGAAGCTGGTCTTCCCCTCGATGTACGACCTGTTCGTCGGCGGGGTCGTCGGCGCCGGCGAGTCCTACGACGACGCGGCGCTGCGCGAGGCCGAGGAGGAGCTGGGCGTCTCCGGGCTGCCGCGCCCCGCGTTCCTCTTCAAGTTCCTGTACGACTCCGGCGGCGTGGCCGGGAAGTGGTGGTCGTCCGTGTACGAGGTCCGCTGCGAGCTGCCGGTGCGGCCGCAGGCCGAGGAGGTGGCCTGGCACGCCTTCCTGACCGAGGACGAACTCCGCGAGCGGCTGCCCGGCGCGCCCGGGGCCTGGGAGTGGGTGCCGGACGGGCTCGCGGCGTACGAACGGCTGGTGGCGGAGCGGGGACGGTAGGCGCGGGGCCCTTCGGCGGGGGGCGGTGGGCGCGGCGTCCTTCGGCGGGGGCGGTGGGCGCGGGGCCGTTCGGCAGGAGCGGTGGGCGCGGCGTCCTTCGGCGGGCGGCGGGGGAAGCCCTGGGGCCGGGCGGTGGGGGCGGGCCGTTAGGGTGCCGGGGTGAGCCGATTCGTACAGAGCCTGCGGCTGTGGTTCGCGCCGCAGCGGATCCGGGACGAGGGCGAGACCCCCGACTACCGCTTCTCCCTCGCCAACGAGCGGACCTTCCTCGCCTGGATCCGGACGGCACTCGCGCTCATCGGCGGCGGTTTCGCCGTCGACCAGTTCCTGCCGGACCTGCGCTGGGCGGTCCGGGTCGGGCTGGCGCTCGCGCTGCTCGCCGCCGGCGTGCTGTGCGCGCTGCGCGCGGTGAACCACTGGATCCGCTGCGAGCGGGCCATGCGCCGCGGCGAGGACCTCCCCGTCTCCCGCTTCCCGGCGGTGCTGAGCCTCACCGTGGCCGTGGTCGCGGTCGCGATGGTGGTGCTCGTGGTCTTCGGCCGGGCCGGGTAGTGGGCGGGGCGGCCGCCGGGGGCGAGGCCCGCGGGGAGGGCGCGGCGCCCGGGGACGAGGCCCGTGATCCGGGGCTCCAGCCCGAGCGGACGCGGCTCGCCTGGCGCCGGACGACGCTGTCGTGGACGGTCGTGGCGGTCCTCGGGATCAAGCTGGCCCTCGTGGACGGCACCACCGCCGCCGGGCTGACCGGACTGGCCCTCTCCGCGCTGCTGTGGATCGGCTTCCTGGCCGTCGCCCACCGGCGGATCCGCGCCCTGGACGCCGCCCGGCCGCGGGTCCTCTCGGCACGGGCCGCGCTGCTGGCCACCGGGTGCACGGTGGCGCTGGCGGTGTGCGGGGCGGCGCTGATCTGGTGAGGGCCGGGGGCGGCCCCGGGCCCGGGTCCGGTGCCGCGCCCGGGGCCGGTGCCTCTTCGGGGACTACGGGACGGTGACGACGACCTTGCCCTGGAGGCCGCCCTCCGCGTGGGCGCGCTGCGCGTCGGCGGCCCGCTCCAGCGGGAAGGTCTTCGCCACCCGGACGTCCAGGACCCCCTCGTCGACGAGGTCGGCGAGGGCGGCCAGGTCGGCGGCGTCCGGGCGGACCCAGTAGTAGCGGCCGCCGAGCGCCAGGACCTCGGCGTCGGCGATGGAGGCGATCCGGCCGCCGGTCGCCAGCAGCCCGGCCGCGCGCGGGAGGAAGGGCCCGCCGAGGGTGTCCAGGACCGCGTCCACGCCCTGCGGGGCGAGCTCCCGGACCTGGGCGGTGAAGGTCCGCTCGTCGAAGAGGACCGGTTCGCCGCCGAGTTCCGCGACGCGCTCCCGGCCCGACTCGCGGACGGCGCCCAGGACCCGGCAGCCGAGGTGCCGGGCGATCTGCACGGCCATCGAGCCGACTCCGCCGGCCGCGGCGAGCACCAGGACCGTCTCCCCCTCCCGTACCGAGAGCGCGGTGCGCAGGGACTGGTAGGCGGTGAGCCCCGCCAGGGGCAGCGCGGCGGCCTCCTCGAAGGAGTGGCTCCGGGGCTTGCGGGCGAGGGTGCGGAGGGGAGCGGCGACGTACTCGGCGAAGGTGCCGTGCGCGAGGAAGTCCTCCCGGACGTACCCCATGACCTCGTCGCCCTCCGCCCACTCGGTGACGGAGACGCCGGGGCGGACGACGACGCCGGAGACGTCCCAGCCGGGGACGACGGGGAAGACGGCGTCGATCATGCCGTCGAGGTGGCCGGCCTGGGCCTTCCAGTCGACCGGGTTGACCGCCGCGGCCCGCACCCTGACCAGGACCTCGTCGGGCCCCACCTTCGGGTCGGGCAGCTCGCCGTACTCCAGGACCTCGGGGCCGCCGTAACGGCGGTAGCTGATCGCCTTCATGGTTCCGACCCTCGGCGGGGTCCGGTCCCGCCGCAAGCCGGACGGGGCGGGCGGGGGCGTCCCCCGGCGGCGGACGGGCGGGGCACGGCGAGGGGCGGGGTGTCCGGTCCTCGGGAACGCGCCCCCGGACGGGCCCGCCGATGGCAGGCTTCCCCCTGATCCACCGATCCTGCCGATCCGTCCTCCCGGGGGAGCCCTGTGCCTGCCACCGACCCGTACGTGGTCACGCTCGCGCCGCACGTCCACGCCTACGTCCAGCCCGACGGCGGCTGGTGTCTGAACAACGCCGGCTTCCTCGGCGACCCGGGCGAGTCGCTGCTCGTCGACACCACCGCCACCGAGCGGCGCGCCCTGCTGCTGCGGGAGGCGGTGCTCGCCGCGGGGCTGCCGCTGCCGCGCACCGTCGTGAACACCCATCACCACGGCGACCACACCTACGGCAACGGGGTGTTCCGGCCGGAGGCCCGGATCGTCGGGCACGAGAACTGCCGGTCCGAGCAGCTCGACGCCGGTCACCAGCTGCACCTGCTGTGGCCGCGGACCGACTTCGGGCGGGTCGAGATCACGCCGCCCGACGTCACCTACCGCGACCGGATGACGGTGTACGCGGGCGGGATCGAGGTGCGGCTGCTGCACCCGGGTCCCGCGCACACCACCGGCGACACGATCGCGCACCTGCCGGAGCAGGGCGTGGTCTTCACCGGGGACCTGGTCTTCCAGGGCGGGACGCCGTTCCTGCCGATGGGCTCGCTGGCCGGCTCGCTGCGCGCGCTCGACCTGCTGCGGTCGCTGGACGCGGAGCGGGTGGTGCCGGGGCACGGGCCGGTGACGGACCCGAGCGCCTACGACGCCACCGAGCGCTATCTGCGGTGGGTGGCGGAGCTGGCCGCCGAGGGGCACGCGAAGGGGGAGCCGCCGCTGGAGACGGCCCGCCGGGCGGACCCGGGCGAGTTCGGCGCGTGGCGGGAGAGCGAACGGCTGGTGGCGAACCTGCACCGGGCCCACGCCGAACTGGAGGGGCTCCCGGAGGGGCACCCGCTCGACCCGGTGGCGGTCTTCGGGGACATGGCGGCGATGAACGGCGGGGTGCCGGTGGCCTGTCACGCGTGACGGCGCGGACGTGGTGAGGGACCCGGGCGGAGCCCGGGTCCCTCAGACGTTTCGGGGAGCCCTCTGGACGACATACCGACTGGTCGGTCATCATGAACGCCGACCGACCGACCCACCGGAGGTACGCCCGATGAGCCACGCCGCCCCACCGCCCGGCCTCGACCCCGAGCGCCTGCGCCACCACCTGGACCGCGAGCGGCCGGGCCTGGTCGCCGGGCCCCTGAGGGCCCGGCTGATCGAGGGCGGCCGCTCCAACCTCACGTACGTCGTCACCGACGGCACCGGCCGCTGGGTGGTGCGCCGCCCGCCGCTCGGCCACGTCCTGGCCACCGCGCACGACATGAAGCGCGAGCACCGGGTCATCAGCGCCCTCGCCGGGACCGCGGTGCCGGTGCCGGGCACCGTGCTGCTGTGCGAGGACGAGGAGGTGCTCGGCGCGCCCTTCTACGTCATGGAGTTCGTGGAGGGGACCCCGTACCGCTCCGCCTCCCAGCTCGCCCCGCTGGGTCCCGAGCGCACCCGCGCCGCCGTCCTCGGGCTCGTCGACACCCTGGTCGACCTGCACGCGGTGGATCCCGAGGCCGTCGGGCTCGGCGACTTCGGCCGGCCGGAGGGCTTCCTCGACCGGCAGCTGCGCCGCTGGGGCAAGCAGCTCGCCGCCTCCCGGGGCCGCGACCTGCCCGGCATCGAGGAGCTGCACGCCGCCCTCGGCCGGGCGCTGCCCGACTCCCCCGCGCCGACCGTGGTGCACGGCGACTACCGGCTCGACAACGCCCTCGTCGGCGCGGACGACCGGATCAGCGCCGTCCTCGACTGGGAGATGTCCACCCTCGGCGACCCGCTGACCGACCTGGGCCTGCTCGTCATGTACAGCACCCCGCTCGACCTGCCCGGCTCGCCGATCTCGACGACCGCGACCGCCGCCGGCCACCCCACCGCCGCCGAGCTGGTCGAGCGGTACGCCGCCCGCTCCGGCCGGGACGTCTCCGCCTTCTCCTGGTACACGGCCTTCGCCTGGTTCAAGCTCGCCGTGATCCTGGAGGGCATCCACTACCGCTACACCCTCGGGCAGACCGTCGGCGCCGGTTTCGACCGGATCGGCGACCTCGTCCCCGTCTTCATCGAGCACGGCCTGACCACCCTTCAGGAGGGCTGAACCGCCATGGACTTCTCCTACGACGCCCGCACCGAGGAGCTGCGCGCCCGGCTGCTCGCCTTCATGGACGAGCACGTGTACCCCGCCGAGGCCGTGGCCGAGGAGCAGCGCGCCGCGCTCGCCTCCCCGTGGGACGAGCCGCCGGTGGTGGCGGAGCTGAAGGCCGAGGCCAAGCGGCAGGGCCTGTGGAACCTGTTCCTGCCGGACGCGGAGTACGGGGCCGGGCTGACGAACCTCCAGTACGCCCCGCTCGCCGAGATCACCGGCCGCAGCCCGCAGCTCGCGCCGACCGCCCTCAACTGCGCGGCGCCGGACACCGGGAACATGGAGCTGCTCGCCCAGTTCGGCGACGAGGCACAGAAGAAGCAGTGGCTGGAGCCGCTGCTCGCGGGCGAGATCCGGTCCGCCTTCGCGATGACCGAGCCCGAGGTGGCCTCCTCCGACGCGACCAACATCGAGACCCGGATCCGGCGGGACGGGGACTCGTACGTGATCGACGGCCGCAAGTGGTACATCTCCGGGGCGATGAACCCCGACTGCAAGGTCTTCATCGTGATGGGCAAGACCGACCCCGACGGCGCCGACCCGCGCCGCCAGCAGTCGATGGTCCTCGTGCCGCGCGACGCGCCGGGCGTCGAGGTGCGCCGGGCGATGCGGGTGTACGGCTACGAGGACCACTACCACGGCGGCCACGCCGAGGTGGTCTTCGAGAACGTGCGGGTCCCGGCCGCGAACCTGATCGGCGAGGAGGGCGGCGGCTTCGCCATCGCCCAGGCCCGGCTCGGCCCCGGCCGCATCCACCACTGCATGCGGCTGATCGGCATGGCCGAGCGGGCCGTGGAGCTGACCTGCCGGCGGGCCGTCTCCCGCACCGCCTTCGGCAAGGCCCTCGCCCAGCAGGGCGTGGTGCAGAACTGGATCGCGGACGCGCGGGTGACCATCGAGCAGCTGCGGCTGCTCGTCCTCAAGACGGCCTGGCTGATGGACACGGTCGGCAACAAGGGGGCCCACACCGAGATCCAGGCCATCAAGATCGCCACCCCGCGCGCGGTGGTGGACATCGTCGACAGGGCGGTGCAGGCGCACGGCGCCGGCGGCGTCTCGCAGGACTTCCCGCTCGCCGAGCTGTGGGCGGCGGCGCGGACCCTGCGGCTCGCGGACGGCCCCGACGAGGTGCACCAGCGGTCGCTGGCCCGCCGGGAGCTGAAGCGCTACCTCTGACGGCTCAGGGACGCAGGGCCCGCAGCAGGAGGTCGGCCAGGTGGTCGGCGACCTGCTGCGGGGCGAGCGGGCCGTCCGGGCGGTACCACGTGGACAGGTGGTGCACGGAGCCGAAGTGGTAGTCCACGACGAGGTCGGCGGGCGTGGCGGAGGAGAAGACGCCCGCCCGCTGGCCTTCCTCCACGAGGGCGCGGAAGCGCTCGTGGTAGCGCCGGCGCTCGGCGCGGACCTGCTTGTTCTTCTCCGGGCTCAGGTGGTGCATGGAGCGGAAGAAGATCGAGGCGTCGTCGAGGTTCTCGATGGTGGTGACCACGACGTCGGCGGCGGCGGAGCGCAGCCGCTCGTCGACGGGCGCGTCGGAGTCCGCGAAGTCGTCGAGCCGCTCCTGCTGGAGGCGGAGCACGCGCGCGTACACCTCCTGGAGGAGGTCCTCCTTGGAGCCGAAGTAGTGGTAGAGCGCGCCCTTGGTGACGCCCGCCGCCTCGACGATCTCCTGGACCGAGGTGCGGTCGTAGCCCCGCTCGGCGAAGAGCCGGGTGGCGGCGGCGAGGAGCCTCTGGGGGACGGGAGCGCCGTCCCCGTCCGTCGTCCTGGCCATGCTCCGCCGCCTTCCGGTCCGCCGCCCCGTCCCTGGTGGCCGGGGCCTGTCGTCGGTAGATCTTCCCATCCGTCGCCGGGTGCGCTACCGCGCGCCCGCCTCCCAGTGCCGCTGGAGCTTGTTCATGCCGCCGATCCAGCGCTCGGGGTCGTCCGCGCGGTGGCGGTAGAAATCGGCGACCTCCGGGTGCGGGAGGACCAGGAAGCGGTCCTCGGCGATGGCGTCGAGGAGGGCGTCGGCGACGGCGTCGGGCTCGATCGCGGTGGGGACGAGGACGAGGTCGCCCGCCGAACCGGTGGCGTCGAGCATGTCGGTGCGGACTCCCTGCGGGCAGATGGAGTGCACCTTGAGGCCGCGGTGGCGGTAGGTGAGGGAGAGCCACTCGGCGAAGGCCTGGGCGCCGTGCTTGGAGACGCTGTACGGGGCCGCGCCGATCATGGTGAGCAGGCCGGCGGCGGAGACGGTGGAGACGAAGCGGCCGCTGCCGCGCTCCAGCCAGTCGGGGAGCAGGGCGCGGGCCGCGCGGACGTGGGCCATGACGTTGACGTCCCAGGCGGCGGCCCAGACGGCCTCGTCGGCGAAGGCGTCGCCCGCGGAGGCGAGTCCGGCGTTGGCGCACCAGACGTCGACGGTGCCGCCGAGGACCTCGCGGGCCTCCTCGACGATCGCGGAGGCGTCGCCGGGGACGGCGAGGGCGCCGATCTCGTCGGCGACGGCCTTGGTGCGGGCCGGGTCGAGGTCGTTGACGACGACGCGGGCGCCCTCGGCGGCGAAGCGCCGGGCGAGGGCGGCGCCGATGCCGCCGCCCGCTCCGGTGACGACGACGGCGGCGCCCCGGACCTCGTGCGTGCCCGCGTTCATGGTCCCCTCCAGAGGGTTCGGCTCTTCGGCTCACGGTGCCGTGACACCGGCAGACTAACCGGTCGGTATGGACGGTGGAAGAGCCCGGAAGGTTCCGCCGCCCGCTTCCGCACGCCTCGTTCCCCCGGGGCGTCAGGAGCGCTAGCCTGCGTGCCCATGTCACGCATGAGGCGGCTGGAGCCGTCACGCCGGGAACTGCTGGCGGCCGGAGGGGCCCTGACCGCCGGAGGGGCGCTGGCCGGGGCGGCCTCCCCCGCCGCGGCCGCCCCCGGGCGGGCGCACGCGCGCGTACGGACCGGTTTCGAGCGGCTGGCGGCCGACGGGTACGCCCTGCTGGCCGGCGAGCGGGTCGGCGTGGTCACCAACCCGACCGGCATCACCCCGGACGCCCGGCACCTGGTGGACGTGATGCACGCCGACGAACGGGTGGACCTGGTGGCCGTGCTCGGCCCCGAGCACGGCTTCCGGGGCACCGCGCAGGCGGGCGGTTCGGAGGGCCGGTACGACGACCCGGCGACCGGACTGCCGGTCTACGACACGTACCTGAAGAGCGGGCAGCCGCTGGCGGACGTCTTCACCGCGTCCGGCGTCGACACCGTCGTCTTCGACATCCAGGACGCGGGCGCCCGCTTCTACACCTACATCTGGACGCTCTACGACTGCATGGTGGCGGCGGAGCTGGCCGGGAAGCGCTTCGTGGTCCTGGACCGGCCGAACCCGGTGAGCGGCCGGGCGGCGCTCGGCCCCGTCCTGGACCGGGCCTTCGCCACCTTCGTCGGCCGCGAGCCGATCGCGCAGGCGCACGGCATGACGGTGGCCGAGCTGGCGCTCCTCTTCAACGCCGAGTTCCTGGCCCGGCCGGTGGAGCTGGAGACGGTGCGGATGACCGGCTGGCGGCGCGCGGACTTCTTCGACGCCACCGGACTGCCGTGGGTGCCGCCGAGCCCGAACATGCCGACCCCGGAAACCGCGCTCGTCTACTCCGGCACCTGCCTCTTCGAGGGCACCAACCTCTCCGAGGGCCGGGGCACCACCCGCCCCTTCGAACTGCTCGGCGCGGAGGGCGTCGACCGCCGCTGGGCGGAGGCGGCGAACGCCCTCGGCCTGCCCGGGGTCCGCTTCCGCGAGGCGTACTTCGCCCCGACCTTCTCCAAGTTCCAGGGCCGCACGGTCGGCGGCGTCCAGCTCCACGTCGACGACCGCGAGGCCTTCGACCCGGTACGGACCGGGATCGGCCTCCTGGTCACCGCCCGCCGCTCCTGGTCCGGCTTCGCCTGGCGGCCGGACCACTGGATCGACAAGCTGACCGGCTCCACCCGCGTCCGCACCCTGATCGACGCGGGCGCGGACACCGACGAGGTCGTCGGCGCGTGGGAACCGGACCTGGCGGCCTTCCGCGCGGTGCGGCGGGAGCACCTGCTGTACCGGTGACGGGCCCGCCCCGGGGAGCGGGCGACCGCGGCGGCCGGACCGCCCGGCGAGGTCTGAGCCCGGCCGGATCCGGGCATGCTGCCCGGGGGTTGCGGGTCACGGGCCCCTGGGCGCTTCCTCGACGCGGAGGGCGGGCGGGTCGTGAGCGGGATGAGTGTGGATCCGTACCGGGAGATCGTCCTCGACAAGGACGGGGACGGTCCGGCGGGACAGGCGGCCGAGCTGGTCGCGCTGGCGCGGCGGGGCGTGACGGACCTGGTGGTGTTCGCGCACGGGTGGAACAACTCCCCGTCCGGCGCGACCCTGCTGTACGCGGACTTCTTCGCACCGTTCCCGGGCCTGCTGGCGCCGGGCGTGGAGGCGGGGTACGCGGGGGTGGTCTGGCCCTCGATGATGTTCGCGGACGAGCCGGTGCCGGACTTCCGGGCGCTGGTGACGACGCTGCCGGAGAAGGAGCGGACGATCGTCCGGCTCACCGAGCTGCTGGCCCTCGCGCCGCCCGAGGAGGCGGCGTTCGCGGAGTTCGGGGCGCTGCTGCGGGAGCTGGCGGACGGCGGCGGCGAGGGGTTCGCCCCCGCGGCCGGAGGGCTGCCGGAGTTCCTGGTGGCGGACCCCCTGGAGACCTGCGCCCTGTTCACCGCGGCCCTGGAGGGGGCCGCGCCCGGGGCGGCGTTCGGGGAAGGCTTCGGGGACGGCCTCGGGCGGCTGTGGAAGGGCGGCCGGGAGGCCCTGCGGCAGGCCGCGTACCACGTGATGAAGCGGCGGGCCGGGCACGTGGGCGAGCGGGGGCTCGGGCCGCTGCTCGCGGAGGTGGCGCGGGCCGCGCCGGGGCTGCGGGTGCACCTGGTGGGGCACGGCATGGGCGCCCGGCTCGTGGCGTACGCGCTGCGCGGGCTGCCGGGGGCGCTGCGGCCGGTCCGTTCGATGACGCTGCTCCAGGGGGCCTTCTCGCACTACGCGTTCGCGGCCCGGCTGCCGCACGACCCGGGCCGGCCGGGGGCGCTGGGGGACATGCAGCTGCGGGTGCGGGGGCCGGTGGTGGCCTGTCACTCGCGGCACGACGCCGCCCTCGGGGTCATGTACCCGCTGGCCTCCCGGGTGGCCGGGGACTCGGCCTCCCTGCTGGAGCCCCCGGGGTGGTCGGCGGCCCGCGACCCCCGGTGGGGGGCGATCGGGTGGGACGGCGTCCAGGGCGTGCCCGGGGCGGCGCGGCGGACGCTGGCGACGGTGCTGCGGGACGGGGTTCCGGCCTCGGGCTGCGTGAGCGTGGACGTGGCGGACGCGGTCCGCTCGCACGGCGACGTGCGGCGGCCCGAGCTGGCCCGGGTGGTGGTCTCGGCGGCCCGGATCGGGCGGCGCTGACCCCCGCCGGGGTGGCGAGTTCCCGCCAGGAAGGTGGCCGTTCCGTGTCCGGGCGGAACGCGGCGGCACCTTCGTTCGTCCCTCTGGTACCGCGGATGCGCGAACGACCAGCACGGAGGTGGCGGGCGATGGCCGGTTTCCGGAGTCTCGCGAGACAGGTGCGCGATCAGCGCTGCGACACGGCGCTGCGCAGGTACGCGCTGCGCAAGTGCCTGGAGCGTTTCGCTCCTTACGGGCACCGGGCGACCTGGGACCACCTGTGCCGCCGGCACGGGTTCGGCCCGGACGACCGGGAGCTCGATCCGGCGCGGCTGGTGGCCGCCCTGGAGGAGCTGGAGGAGGCGCGGGCGGTCTGGCTCGCGTACGAGGAGGAGTTCGCCGCCCGGCGACGGCGGGAGAAGCACGACGGGCTGCGCGCGCTGGGGGCGCTCGACGACTGGCACCGGGACGTGCGGGGCGGCAACGGCGTGGTGCGGTGCGGCGATCCGGCCGTCCATCCGACGGACCCGCTGCCCCGGGTGGTGCGGCGGCTGGTGACGGCGCTGGAGCACCGCCCCGGCGAGGCCTGCCCGGGGTGCGCGGGCCCGCGGATCGCGTGGACCGGCGGCGCCGGGGACGGGGACGGGACCGGGGGCTGGTACGGCCCGGTGTGCGCGGACTGCGGGGTCGAGGTGCCTCGGGCGGCCCTCACCCCGGGGGCCCTGGCCCGCGCCCGGGAGGCGGGCGCCCGCTCGCTGGCCCCGGCGGCGTGACCCGGCCCGGAGCGCGGGCGCGCCGCGGGCCGCCGGCCGGGACAAGAACTCCGCGCGGCCGTCGCGCCGCCGGGGCGGTGTGACGTGACCGGAGCGGGACGGGTGCTCCAGGCGGCGCTGAACGGCGCCCGGGGGGCCCGGGAGTCGGCGGTGGTGCCGCGTGATCCGGCGGGGCTCGCCGGGGCCGCGGTGGACGCGGTGGCGGCGGGCGCGCACGAGGTGCGGATCCGGCCCCGGACGCCCTGCGGCGCGGCTTCGCTGTCGCCCCGGGTGGTGGGGCCCGCGCTGACGGCGGTGCGGGGCGCCGTCCGCGTCCCGGTGGCGGTGCCGGTGGACGCGTGGGCCGAGCCCGATCCGGAGCGGCGGGTCGCGCGGATCCGGTCCTGGGAGGTCCTTCCGGACCTGGCGTGGGTGGCCTGGCACGAGCCGGGCGCCGAGGAGACGGCGGCGGCCCTGCTGGCGCGCGGGGTGGCCGTGGAGGCGGGGCTGCGGGCCGGCACGACGGGCCCCGGCCTCTTCGCCCGCTCCCCGGTGGCGGCCCGGGTGCGGCGGATCGCGGCGGAGGCGCCGGACGGGCGGGCCGGGCCGTGGGCCCTGGCCCTGGCGGCCGCGCACGGCGCGGTTCCCGTCCTGCTCCACGGGACCGGCGCGGCGGCCTGGCCGGTGCTGCGGCTGGCCGGGCGGCTCGGACTGGACGGCCGGATCGGGCTGGAGGACACGCTGTCGCTGCCGGACGGCGCCCGCGCCCGCTCCACGGCGGAGCAGGTGCGGGCCGCGCTGTCGGGCCGCGGTTAGGGGCCTTCGGTCCTGGTCAGGGGCCTTCGGTCCTGGTCGCGGTCGCGGTCTTGGTCGCGCTGTCGGCTCCGGTCCCGCTCTCGGCTCCGGTCCCGGTCTCGCGGCGCAGGGGCAGCAGCCGGGAGCCGGCCATCCGCTCGCCGAAGACGTCGTCGGGGTTGGAGAGGACGCAGGTCTCCAGGGAGAGGCAGCCGCAGCCGATGCAGTCCGTCAGGTGGTCGCGGAGCCGGCCGAGCTGCGTGATGCGGTCGTCGAGCTCGGCCCGCCAGGTGGCGGAGAGCCGGGACCAGTCCTCGCGGGTCGGGGTGCGCTCCTCGGGGAGTTCGGAGAGGGCGTCGCGGATGGTGGCGAGGGGGATGCCGACGCGCTGGGCGGCGCGGATGAAGGCGACCCTGCGCAGCGCGTCGCGCCCGTAACGGCGCTGGTTGCCGGGGGTGCGGCGGCTGCCGATGAGCCCCTTGGCCTCGTAGAAGTGGAGGGCGGAGACGGCGGCGCCGCTGCGGGCGGCGAGCTGGCCGACGGTGAGCTCGTGGATCTTCTCGGGAATCTGCGGCACCCCTCGAACCCTACTGGTCCGTTGACACCGCGACCCCCACCCCACATGCTGAGCAAGCGCTTAGACACAAACCGTTTGGTATGTCGCACCGAGAAGGGACCAGGGACATGGCCGAGCCGAGGATCTTCACCTCCGCCGAGGAGCTGCGCGCGGGGGTCGGCGAGCAGCTGGGGCACAGCGACTGGCTGGAGGTCGACCAGAAGCGGATCGACCTCTTCGCCGAGGCCACCGGCGACCACCAGTGGATCCACGTGGATCCCGAGCGCGCCGCCTCGGGCCCCTTCGGCTCGACGATCGCGCACGGCTATCTGACCCTCTCCCTGCTGCCGCTGTTCGTGCCGCAGGTGCTGCGGGTCGAGGGCATGAAGATGGGCCTCAACTACGGCACGGAGAAGGTGCGCTTCCCCGCCCCGGTGCCGGTCGGCTCGCGGCTGCGCGCCACGGCGGTGCTGACGAAGGTCGAGGAGGCGGGCGGCGGCGTGCAGGTCACCGCCAAGGTGACCGTGGAGCGCGAGGGCGGCGACAAGCCGGTGTGCGTCGCCGAGTCGGTCTCGCGCTACTACTTCTGAGCCCGGTACCCCACCATGCGGAGCACGAGGTCGGCGTAGAGCGCGCCGACCTCGTCGGGCGTCCGGCGGCCCTCCGGGTTGAACCAGCGGGCGACGTCGATGCAGAGTGAGAGCACGGCGACGGTGGTGCCGGCCACGTCCGCCTGGTCGAACTCGCCGGCCGCCACGCCCTCCTCGATGATCCGGCGCACGCTCGCGTCGGTCTCCCGGCGCAGCTCCACGATCTCGGCGCGGTGCTCGGGGCCGAGGGCGTCCAGCTCGTACTGCACGACCCGGGCCGTGGTGTGGTGCTCCGCGTGCCAGCGGACGAAGGAGCGCACGGCGTCGGCGAGCCGCTCGGCGGCGGCGCCGTCGCGGGTCTCGGCGGCCCGGAGGATCTCCAGGGCCTTGTCGTGGCCGATGCGGCTGATCCGGTGGAGCAGCTCTTCCTTGGTCTTGTAGTGGATGTAGAGCGCCGCCGGACTCATGCCGGCGCGGCCGGCGATGTCCCGGGTGGTCGTGGCGTGGTAGCCGCGTTCGGCGAAGGCCTCGACGGCCGCGACCAGCAGCCTCCGGGCGGCCTCGGGCGTGACCTCGCCCCAGGGCACGTCCTCGCCGCCGGGCGTCTGCTCCGCCGCGCTCATCCCACACTCCTCTTCGGACCGGTCAGGACGAACACCATACAACGAAGCTGAGCAAGCGCTTAGAGCCGCCGGGGGCCGAGACCGCTCACAGCTTCTGCTGGAAGGGGTCGTGCTCGGCGAGGAGCTTCTCCAGACGGGCCTGGTCCACCCGGCTGACGATCCGGTCCGACTCCTGCCGGTCGCGGACCACCTTGGCGAGGGTGAAGGCGGAGGTGGTGAGGTAGAGCACGGAGACCGCGAGGAAGGCGCGCACCCAGGCGCTCGCCTCCAGCTGGTAGATCCCGATGCCGACGGCGGCGATGGCGACCGCGAAGGAGATGACGGCCTGCGCGTGGTACGCGTTCGTGTTCTGCTGCTTGACCTGTGACTCGCTCATGGGGACAGCATCGGGCGGATGTGGCACCCGCCACATCCGCCCGGATACTCAGGCCCGACTGGGCCGCGGCACTCAGAAGGCGGAGACCCCGGTGAGCGCCCGGCCGATGATGAGCTTCTGGATCTGGCTGGTGCCCTCGTAGAGGGTCATCACGCGCGCGTCGCGCAGCAGCTTGCCGACGGGGTACTCGTCGATGTAGCCGTAGCCGCCGAAGACCTGGAGGGCGTTGTTGGCGCAGCGGACGGCGGCCTCGGAGGCGTACAGCTTGGCCTTGGAGGCGGCGGTGGCGAAGTCCTCGCCCCGGTCGATCAGATCGGCGACCCGCCAGGTCAGCAGCCGGGCCGCGTCCACGTCGACGGCGATGTCGCTGAGGAGTTCCTGCACCAGCTGGTACGAGGCGATGGGCTTGCCGAACTGCTCGCGCTCCCCCGCGTAGCGCACGGCGGCGTCGAGGGCGGCCTGGGCGATGCCGACGCAGCCGGCGGCCACCGACATCCGGCCCTTGGCCAGGGCGGACATGGCGACGGCGAAGCCCTTCCCCTCGGGGCCGAGCATCGCGGAGGCCGGGACGCGCACCCCCTCCAGGGCGAGTTCGGCGGTGGCCTGGCCGCGCAGGCCGAGCTTGCCGTGGACGGCGCGGCGGGTGAGGCCGGGGGCGTCGGCGGGGACCAGGAAGGCGGAGACGCCCTTGTGGCCGGGGGCGTCGTTCGTCCGCGCGAAGAGCAGGACGACGTCGGCCCAGGTGCCGTTGGTGATGAACATCTTGGCGCCGTCGATGACGTAGTCGCCGCCGTCGCGCACGGCCCGGGTGCTCAGGTTCCCCGCGTCGGAGCCGGTGCCGGGCTCGGTGAGGCCGAAGCAGCCGAGGGCCTCGCCGGAGGCGAGCCGGGGCAGCCAGGCCCGCTTCTGCTCCTCGGTGCCCCAGGAGGCGATGGTCTTGGCCACCAGACCGAGGGAGACGGAGACGATGCCGCGCACGGAGGAGTCGCCGCGCCCCAGCTCCTCGGTGACCAGGCAGTACGCGAGGTGGTCGCCGCCCGAACCGCCGTACTCCTCGGGGATCGTGAGCCCGAGGAAGCCCACGGCGCCGAGCTTCTTCACGATGCCCCGGTCCACCTCCTCGGCGCGGTCCCACGCGACCACGTGCGGGGCGACCTCGCGGGCGACGAAGTCCTCGGCGAGTCGCCGTACGTCCCGCTGCTCCTCGCTCAGCGCCAGATCCACGGTGCCACCCTCTTTCACCCGTCACTTTAATTACCACTGCTAGTTTTATCGGTGCGGCCTACTATGTGCGCCATGGCCCGACCGCGCAAGCCCCTGCTCAGCCGAGACCGCATCGTCGAGACGGCGGGCGCGCTCGTGGACGCGGAGGGCCTGGCCGCCCTCTCGACCCGGCGGCTCGCGGCCGAACTCGGGGTGAGCGGGCCCTCGCTCTACAACCACTTCCGCACCAAGGACGAGATCCTGGACGCGGTCGCCGACGCCGTCAGCGCCAAGATCGACCTGTCGATGTTCGAACCGGACGACCCCCGCGACTGGCGCACCGCGCTGTACGACTGGGCGCTCTCCTACCGGGCCGCCCTCGCCGACCACCCGCAGATCGTCCCCGTGCTCGCCCAGGGCCCCGGCCGCCGCCCGGCGGGCCTCAAGGTCGCCGACGCGGTCTTCGGCGCGATGGTCCGGGCCGGCTGGCCCCCCGCCCAGGCCACCCACATCGGAGCCCTGATGCGGTACTTCATCACCGGCTCCGCCCTCGGGTCCTTCGCGCGCGGCTTCGTCGACGACGAGACGGCGTACGACCCCGCCGACTACCCCCACCTCGGTCAGGCGCACCGCCTCGCGGAGCACCGCGAGAAGGTCGACGAGGGCGCCTTCGCCACCGGCCTGCGGGCCCTGCTCGACGGTCTGGGGGCGCGGTACGAGAAGGACGCGCACGTTTCGGGCGGCGCCGAAGCGTGAGCGGGGGATGCTGGACCCATGGGAGCCAGTGAACTCGCCGCCTTCGCGGCGCTCTTCGCGGAGGAGAGCCGGGCCGCGATGGTGCTCGCGCTGCTCGACGGACGGGCCTGGACGGCCGGGGAGCTGGCCCGGCACGCGCGCGTGGCGCCGTCCACCGCCACCGAACACCTGGGGAAGCTGGTCGCGGGCGGCGTCCTCACCGAGGAGCGGCAGGGCCGGCACCGGTACGTGCGGCTGGCCGGCCCCGGGATCGCGCACCTCGTGGAGGAGCTGGCCGCCCGCGCCGGGCCGGGCGCGGACGAGGCGCCCCGGTCGCTGGCCGCCGTGAACGCCGGGCGGGCGATGGCCAGGGGCCGCACCTGCTACGACCACCTCGCGGGCCGGCTCGGGATCGCCGTCACGGACGCGCTGACCGCGCGCGGGCTGCTGCGCCAGGACACCGGCTTCGCGCTCACGGACCGGGGCCTGGCGTGGTTCGCGGAGCTCGGCGTCCCCCTCGTGCGGAAGGGGCGTCGGCCGCTCGCGCGCGGCTGCCTGGACTGGACCGAGCGCCGCCCGCACCTCGCCGGGGTCGCGGGTGCGGCGCTCTGCGCGCACGCGCTGGACAGCGGCTGGTGCGTACGGATCGGATCCGAGCGGGCGGTGAAGGTCACCCCGGCGGGAGAGCGGGCACTGCACCGGGAACTCGGGATCGAGGCGGACGCGGTGAGGTGAGGCCCGGCGGGGCGGGGGCGTGGAGCCGCGCGGAGGCCGGGCAGGACGGCGGCGGGGCGGGCGGCCGCGATATTGCGGTGTGGGCCGAAGGGTGGGCGGCCTACCGTCGGTCCATGCCGAAATCCGTCTCCTCCGCCCGGCTCGCGCTCGCCGCCGCCGGGGTCACCGTCGTCCTGTGGGCGTCCGCCTTCGTCTCCATCCGCAGCGCCGGGTCCGCGTACTCCCCCGGCGCGCTCGCCCTCGGGCGGCTGCTCGCCGGGGCCCTGGTCCTCGGGGCCGTCCTCCTGATCCGGCGCGAGGGGCTGCCGCCCCGGGCCGCCTGGCCGGGGATCCTCGTCTCCGGGCTGCTCTGGTTCGGGGTGTACATGGTGGTGCTGAACTGGGGCGAGCAGGAGGTCGACGCCGGTACGGCCGCGATGCTCGTCAACATCGGGCCCCTGCTGATCGCCCTGCTCGGCGCCCGCTTCCTGGGCGAGAGGCTGCCGCCGCGCCTGCTGGCCGGCATGGCGGTGTCCTTCGCGGGGGCGGTGGCCGTCGGCCTGTCGATGTCCGGGGAGGACGGCCACGCCTCGGTGCTGGGCGTGGCCCTCTGCCTGATGGCGGCGGTGGCGTACGCGGGCGGGGTGGTGGCGCAGAAGCCCGCGCTGGCGCACGCGAGCGCGCTCCAGGTGACGACCTTCGGCTGCGCGATCGGCGCCGCCGCCTGCCTCCCCTTCGCCGGACAGCTGGTCGCGGAGGCGGCGCGGGCCCCGCTGTCGGCGACCGCGAACATGGTCTACCTCGGGGTGTTCCCGACCGCGCTCGCCTTCACGACCTGGGCGTACGCGCTGGCGCGGACGACCGCCGGGCGGATGGGCGCGACCACGTACGCCGTGCCCGCCCTGGTGGTGCTGATGGCCTGGGCACTGCTCGGCGAGCTGCCCGGGGCGCTCACGCTGGTGGGCGGCGCGCTGTGCCTGGCGGGGGTGGCCGTGTCCCGGTCCCGGCCGAGGGCGGCGGCGCGTCCGGCGTCAGGGGCGGACGCCGGTCTGGAGGAGGCCGCGGGCGAACGCCGCCAGTGAGGTGCCGATCCGCTCGACGGGGAGCCCGAGCTCGCGTCGCTGGAAGGCGAACAGCTCGGGCGCGAGCGGGGCGAGCGCGGTGTCGACGAGGGCGTCGGGGTCCTCGGCGCCGTGGGCGACGAGCAGGGTCCTGACGTGGACCCGCCAGAAGCCGTACGCGCCGGTGCGGAAGCGCTCGGGGCCGGTCTCGGCACCGAGCGCCAGCGGCAGGTGCTTCTCCAGGAGGTCGAGCATCGCGAGGTAGAACGCGGCGAGCCGCTCCCCCGCGGGCGCTCCGGGGCCCAGCGGCGGGGGGCCGTAGACGAGCTGGCCCTGGAGCAGGCGCTCGTGCTCGTCGAGCAGCGCGACCGCGACCGAGGACGGGTCGGGGAAGCTCCGGTAGAGGGTGGCGCGGCCCACGCCGGCGGCCTTGGCGATGCGGTCCATGGTGACCGTCCGGGGGTCCCCTTCGGCGAAGAGCCGTTCGGCCGCGGCGAGGATCTGGGCGCGGTTGCGCTCGGCGTCGGCGCGGCGGCGCGGAACGGCGGCCGGGCGGCCGGCCGGGACCAGGAGGTCGCCCCCGGCCAGGGGGTCGCCGTCCGGCCCGAGCGCCTCGGCCAGGACGCGCTCGGCGGGGGAACCCTGCGCGCCGGAGGGGCGGTTCGCCGGGGGGCGGGCCGCCTCGTTCGTGGTCCGCGGCGGCTCCGCCCCGGGACCGTGCCGCTCGTGATCGCTCATGTGCCGAGCCTACTTCCCTTTCACCCAAACGGACACCTTGTCCGCTTGCGCGCCACCGTGGCACTCTAAGTGGACACGACGTCCGTTTGCGGCGTCGGTTGCCGTGTCCTGCCCGGACGTTCCGCGAGGGAGACCGCTCTCATGCACACCGCACTGCTCGCCACCGCCCTGCTCGTCGGCTGCCTCCTCGCCGTCCAGGCGTCGGCCAACCTCCAGCTCACCTCCGCCGTCGGCACCCCCTACGGCGCCTCGACGCTCCAGCTCGGCGTCGCCACCGCCCTGCTGACCGCCCTCGCGCTCGCCGCCGGGACCCTCGGCGCGCTCGGGAGACTCCCGGACGTGCCGCCCTGGCAGCTCCTCGGCGGACTCGCCAGTCCGCTCTACATCACGAGCGGCATCCTGCTGTTCCCCCGGCTCGGCGCCCTGGCCGGCGTCGGACTCTTCGTCACCGGCCAGATGTTCGCCTCGCTCGCCCTCGACCTCTTCGGGCTGTTCGGTCTGGAGCGGCAGGGGCTCGGCCCCGGAATCGTGCTCGGCGCCACCGCCGTCCTCGCCGGCATCGTCGTGATCATCCGCGGCGGGCGCGGCGCGGCCCCCACGGGCGCCCCCGGCCTCTCGCCGACCGCCCGCACGGGCTGGCTCGCCCTCGGGATCGTCGCGGGCGGGGTGCTGCCGGTGCAGGGCGCCGTCAACGCCCGTCTGCGGGAGCGGCTCGACGCCCCGCTCGCCGTCGCCGTCCTCAGCTTCGCCGTGGCGACCCTCACCATCGCCGTCGTCCTGCTGGTGCTCCGGGCCACCCGGCGCACCCCGGCCCCGCGCGTCGCCCCGCTGAGGAAGATGCCGTGGTGGGGCTGGCTGGGCGGGGCCTGCGCCGCCGCGTACGTCACCGGCACCTTCCTGCTCATACCCGCCATCGGCGCGGCCGTGACCATCGCGCTGACGGTGACGGGTCAGCAGCTGACCTCGGCGCTCATCGACCACCGGGGGCTGTTCCGGCTGCCCCGGCGCCCGCTCACCCGGCCGCGCGCCCTCGGCCTCGCCCTGCTGCTCGCCGGCTCGCTCGCCATCCAGTTGTCCTGAACGCCCCTCCGCGACCGCACGCCTCTCGAAACCCCGACATCCCCGGGAAGGGACACGCCATGATCGTCACCACGACCGCGCCCGCCACCGTCGACACCCCTCCGCCCGGTGTCGTCGTCGTCTACTCCGACCTCTGGTGCTCCTTCGCCCACCTCGCCGTGCACCGGCTGCACGCCACCCGGGCCAGGCTCGGCCTGGAGGACCGGGTCTCCTTCGACCTGCGCGCCTTCCCGCTGGAGTTGCTCAACGACGCGCCGAGCCCGCGCCCCGGCACGGACAGCGAGGTGGCCCGGATGGCATCACTGGAGCCGGACGCGGGCTGGCAGCTGTGGCAGGCCAAGGACTGGCTCTACCCGTCCACGACGCTGCCCGCGCTGGAAGCGGTGCTCGCCGCCAAGGAGCAGTCCCTGCGCGCCTCGGAACTCCTCGACCTCGGGCTGCGCCGGGCCTTCTGGGCCGAGTCGCGGTGCGTGAGCAACCGCCGGGTGATCCTGGACGTGGCGAAGGAGACCGGCGCGGTCGACGTCCCGGCCCTGGAGGAGGCCCTGGACGACGGCCGGGCCCGGCGCGCCCTCGCCGAGCAGACGGCCCTCTCCCGGACGGACGCGATCCGGTGCAGCCCGCACCTGTTCCTGCCGGACGGCACCGATGTGGCCAACCCGGGCGTGGAGGTGGGCTGGGAGGGCGCCTACGGCGTCGGCTGGCCGGTGGTGCACGGCGACGACCCGCGGGTGTACGAGTCCCTCCTGCTGCTGGCCGCCGCCTGAGCCGTCGCCGCCGGGTCAGAAGAGGACGAGGGCGCGGCCGCCCTTGCCCGCGAGCATGGCGTCGAAGGCATCGGGGATGCCGTCCAGGGTGATCCGCTCGGTGACGAGCGCGCCCAGGTCGAAGCGGCCCTCCCGGATGTGCCCGGCGATGACGGGCAGGTCGGCGGCCGGGTTCGAGTTGCCGTAGACGCAGCCGGCGAGGGTGCGGCCCCAGTGGAAGATCTCCAGCGCGTTGAAGGAGACCTGCTGGTCCTTGCCCCCGATGCCGACGACGGTGGTGCGGCCGCCGCGCCGGGTGGACTCCCAGGCGGTCCGGATGGTGACGGCGCGGCCCACGCACTCGACGGCCACGTCGACGCCGTGCCCGCCGGTCAGCTTCCGGATCTCCCGGGCGGTGGTCTCCGAGGCCACGACGTACTCGGTGGCCCCGGCGGCCCTGGCCAGCTCCTCCTTCTCGGGGGAGACGTCCACGGCGACGATCGTGGACGCCCCGGCGATCCGGGCGGCCTGGAGGGTGGCGAGGCCGACGCCGCCGACGCCGAAGACGGCGACGGTCTCGCCCCGGCGGACCCGGGCGGCGTGGTGCACGGCGCCCCAGCCGGTGAGCACGGCGCAGCCGAGCAGGGCGGCGTCGGTGAGCGGTACGCCCTCCGGGACGGGCAGGACGCAGTTCGCGGCGACGACCGTCTCCTCGGCGAAGGCGGCCACGTTGAGGCCCGGATGCAGCTCTCGCCCGTCGGCGGCGCGGGCGTGCACGTTCGCCGCGCCGTTCAGGGCGTTGACGCAGAGCCAGACCTCGCCGAGCGAGCAGGGGTGGCAGGAGCCGCAGGACGGAGCCCAGTTGAGGACCACGCCGTCGCCGGGGGCGACGTGGGCGACGTCCTCGCCGACGGCCACGACGGTGCCGGCGCCCTCGTGGCCGAGGACGGCCGGGACGGGGACGCGCATGGTGCCGTTGGACAGGGACAGGTCGGAGTGGCAGACACCGGCCGCGGCGAGCCGGATCCGGACCTGGCCGGGGCCGGGCTCGGGCAGCTCGATGCCGGTGATCTCCAGCGGGGCACCGACGGCGGGCAGGACGGCGGCACGGATCACGGGACTCCCTTTCTGCGGGGTCGGGGCGGGGCGCGGGCCGGGGCTCAGAACTGGAGGGACTTGGTCTGGAGGTACTCGGCCAGGCCGTGCTCGCCGAGCTCGCGGCCGACGCCGGAGCGCTTCCAGCCGCCGAAGGGGGCGAGCGGGTTGAACCGGCCGCCGTTGATGTCGACCTGGCCGGTCTCCATGCGGCGGGCGAAGGCGACGGCCTCGGCCTCCTCGCCCCAGACGGCGCCGCCGAGGCCGTACTCGGTGCCGTTGGCGATCGCGAGGGCCTCCTCCTCGTCCTCGTACCGGAGGATCGAGAGGACCGGGCCGAAGATCTCCTCCTGGGCGATGGTCATCTCCGGGGTGACGTCGGCGAAGACGGTCGGGGAGACGTAGTAGCCGGTCTCCAGCGGAGCCTCGGGGCCGCCGGTGACGAGCCGGGCGCCCTCCTCGACGCCCTTCGCGATGTAGCCGCGGACGCGGTCGCGCTGACGGGCGCTGACCAGCGGGCCGAGGCGCTCGCCGGGGGTGTACTTCGCGGCGGCCTCGGCGGCGAGGGCGACGGCCTCCTCGTACCGGTCGGCGTGGACCAGCATCCGGGTCCACGCGCTGCACGTCTGGCCGGAGTTGGACATGACGTTGCCGACGCCGACGGCGACGGCCTTGGCGAGGTCGGCGCCGGGCAGGATGACGTTGGCGGACTTGCCGCCGAGTTCGAGGGCGACCCGCTTGACCGCGGCGCCGGCGAGGGCGCCGATCCGGCTGCCCACGGCGGTGGAGCCGGTGAAGGAGACGAGGTCGACGCCGGGGTGCTCGGCGAGGGCCTGCCCCGCGACCGCGCCGAGGCCGGTGACCAGGTTGAAGACGCCCGCCGGGAGGCCCGCCTCGTGGACGGCCTCGGCGAAGAGCTGGGCGGTGAGCGGGGTGTCCTCGGCGGGCTTGAGGACGGTGGTGCAGCCGGCGGCGAGGGCCGGCGCGACCTTGGCGACGATCTGGTGGAGCGGGTAGTTCCAGGGCGTGATGGCGGCGACGACGCCGACCGGCTCCGCGTAGACGGTGGAGTTGCCGACCTTCTCCACGAAGGGGTGGGTGGCGGCGAGTTCGGCGTACGAGCCGGCCACGGCGACCGGCAGCCCGGCGTGCACCGCCGCGGCGAGCTTCGGCGGGGCGCCGAGTTCGGCGGTGACGGTGGCGGCGATCTCCTCGGCACGGGCGGCGAGGGCGTCGCGCAGGGCGGCGATCCGGGCGGCCCGCTCGGCGGGCGGGGTGGCGGACCAGCCGGGCAGCGCGGCGCGGGCGGCACGCACGGCGGCGTCGACGTCCTCGGCGGTGCCGGCGGGGACCCGCGCGATGACCTGCTCGGTGGCGGGATCGACGACGGGGAGGGTGTCGGAGGAGGCCGCGGGGCGCCACTCCCCACCGATGTACATCGCGTCGTGGGCCTTCATCCGCTTCCCCATTCCCTCTGCACTCGACCGTTCGCCTGCGGCGGGCCGATCCGTCGGCCCCGCCGCCCCAAACTAGCGCCGTTAGTTTTAGGGCGCCAGAGTCCGCCGGAGTGGGGCGGATCTCATCGCGCGGGGCTGCCGGAGGAGAGGCCGGGGGCGCGCAGGCCGAACGGCCCCGCGCCGGGGCCGCGCGGCCCGCTGGGGGCGACGGTACCCGACGCGGGGCCGGTGACGGCTCCCGTGCTTCAGATCGTCCGGTCGACACTGGTGAGGTGGGCGAAGACGACGATGTTCGCGTCGTAGCCGGACCCCCGGTCGTAGCTTCCGCCGCAGGTCAGCAGGCGGAGTTCGGGCCGGCCGGTGGAGCCGTACACCTCCTTGTCGGGGAAGGCGGACTTCCGGTACGTGCGCACCTTGTCCACGGTGAAGACGGCGACCCGCCCGTCGGCGCGGGCCACGCGGACGGTGTTGCCGGGGCCGAGCGAGCCGAGGTCGAGGAAGACGGCCGGCCCGGTGAGGGTGTCCCGGTGACCGACCATCACGGCCGTGCCGCGCTCGCCGGGCGCCGGACCGCGCGCGTACCAGCCGGCCTTCTCCGGGTCGTCGACCGGTGGCACGCCCAGCTGCCCCTTCCGGTCGAGCGCGAGGTCCAGGACGGGCGCCTCGATGGTGATCGCGGGCACGGCGAGGAGGGTGGGGCGCGAGCGGGAGAGCGGGGCGGGGGCCGGCGCCGGTTTCGCGGGGCGGGCGGCGGACGCCGGGGCGGGGGTGCGGGCCTCGCCGCCGGCACGGCTCCGGGAGCCGTCCTCCGGCCCGGCGCCGCGCTCGCCGCCGTCGACCGCAGGGGCGCCCGCGCCCGCGGGCGCGGGCTTGGCGTCGGCCCCGGCGACGGGCCGCGGGGCGGCGGGATCGTCGTCCCCGCTCCACCACACGCCTCCGGTCACCAGGACCGCGGCCAGTGCCACGGTCCTGGCGAGCCGGAAGAGCCGCCGCTGCCGGCGCGTGAGGCCGGCCTTACGCCGCGCCATTGCTGCGGCGGCGCGAGCGGCGGATCAGCACCACGCCGGTGAGGCCCGCGAGGCCGGCGGCGGCAGCCGCGCCCACGCCGAAGGCCGAGGAGTCCTGCTCGGCCGCGAGCTGTGCGGCACCGCCGCCGCCGGCGCCGACCGGGCCGTGCGGGGGCTTGTGGTGGCCGTGACCGCCGTTGCCGTTGCCTCCGTTGCCGTTCGGCGGGTTGGTGAAGTGGTCGCAGTCGACCTTGAAGACCTTGCTCTTCTTGGCGCCCATCTGGCCCGTCCAGGTCCACTCGACCTTGTACATGCCGTCGGGGAGCTCGATGTCCGGGGTGTAGCCGTTGCCGGCGGAGTCGACCACGATCGCCCCGCTCTTGACCGTGCCGCCCTTGGGAGGCTGGGGCGCGATCGTCCAGTTGAGCCCCTGCAGCCCGTCGAAGCCGAGGGCCGCGATGTAGAACGTGCAGACCCGGGGCTCGTTGCGCTGGTCGGTCTCCGGGGTCCGCGGCGGCTCGTCGGCGCGACCGGCGTGGTGGATCTTGACGTCACCGTTGTCGCCGGGGGCGGCGTACGCGGCCGGCGCGCCCGCCAGGGCCAGGCTGCCGAGAACGGCGGTGACGGCGGCGGCGCCGGCGAGGGGACGGAAGGCAAGGGCAGTCATGCGGGTTCCTCCGGAAAGAGCGGGGTCGGTCATCTTTGGAGATAATCCGACTATCCGTCACCAATCCGGTACGGAGAGTATTTGCGCGCCGCGCCGCGCCCAAGTCCCCCGTCCGGCTCAGACGATCCCGAAGAGGACCGCCGCCGCGAGCACGACCAGCGAGGTGAGGGCCGCCCACTTCACGGTGAAGCGGGTGTGGTCACCGAACTCCACCTTCGCCATGCCGACCAGCACGTACACCGCCGGGACGAGCGGGCTCGACATGTGCAGGGCCTGGCCGACGAGGGAGGCGCGGGCGATCTCCAGCGGGGAGACGCCGTGCGCGGCACCGGCCTCGGCGAGGACGGGCAGGACGCCGAAGTAGAAGCCGTCGTTCGACATGAAGTAGGTGAGCGGCAGGCTCAGCAGACCGGTCACCAACGCCATGTGCGGGCCCATCGCGTCCGGGATCGCGCCGACCAGCCAGTCGGCCATGTGCTTGACCATGCCCGTGCCGGTGAGGACACCGGTGAAGACGGCGGCGGCGAAGACCATGCCGGAGACGTTGAGGACGTTGTCCGCGTGGGCGGCCAGGCGCTCCTTCTGCTCGGCGGGACGCGGGTAGTTCACGGTGAGGGCGAGCGCGGCGCCGATGAGGAAGAGGACCGGGATCGGCAGCAGTTCGAGGATCATCGCGGCGAGCAGGCCGACGGTGAGGGCGGCGTTGAACCAGTACAGCCGGGGCCGGAGGGTGGCCCGGTGCGGGTCGAGGCCCTGGAAGCCGGGCGCTCCGGCGTCCCCTGCCGCCGCACCGGCGCCCTCCCCGGCCGGGGCGTCGCCGGACGCGCCGGCGGCGCCGCCCGTTCGCCGCGCCGCGCGGTCCTCGCCCTCGCCCTTTCCGCCGCCCGAACCCACGAGGACGGACTCGTCGGCGGTCTCGTGCGCGAGGGCCTGGTCGAGGGTGAGGTAGCCGATCCGCTTCCGCTCGCGGCGGCCGAGGACGTAGGCGAGGGCGATCACGAAGAGCAGGCCGACGGCGAGGGCCGGGATCATCGGGACGAAGATGTCGCCGGCGTCGAGCTTGAGCGCGGTCGCGGCGCGGGCGGTGGGGCCGCCCCAGGGCAGGGTGTTCATCACGCCGTTGGCCGTGGCCGCCACGCCGGTGAGGACGACGAGGCTCATGCCGAGCCGCTTGTAGAGCGGGTACATCGCCGAGACGGTGATCATGAAGGTGGTGGAGCCGTCGCCGTCGAGGGAGACGGTCGCGGCGAGCACCGCCGTACCGACGACCACCCGGACCGGGTCGGCCTTGCAGAAGCGCAGGATGGCCCGGACGATCGGGTCGAAGAGGCCGACGTCGATCATGACGCCGAAGTAGACGATCGCGAACATCAGCATCGCCGCGGTCGGGGCCAGCTTGCCCACGCCGTCGATGACGTAGTCGCCGAGCTGCGCGCCCTGCCCAACCGCGACGCAGAACAGGGCGGGGATCAGGACGAGCGCCGCGATCGGCGACATCTTCTTCATCATGATCAGGACCAGGAAGGTCGCGATCATGGCGAAGCCGAGGACGGTCAGCATGGAGGCACCTCACGTTCACCGTTGAACAGCCGCCGAGCGGCGGTCCGGATGACCGTAGGTGCCCCCGTCTGGCCTCAACAAGGGGTCGACCCGTGAGCAATACGAGCAAAACCCCAGGTCACGGCGGTGGCCTCAGTCCAGCGGGGTCACCTCGACCCGGAAGCCGTTGAGGACGGCGGTGCCGGAGAGCGGGTCGAGCAGGGAGCCGTCGAGGAGCTGGTTGACGTTGACGCCGGGCCGGGCGGCGGCCACGGTCAGCCGGGTGCCGGGGCGGTCGTGGCCCCAGCCGTGCGGCAGGCTGACGACGCCGGGCCGCACCGCGCCGGTGACCTCGACCTCGGCCGTCAGCTCGCCGCCCGCGCCCTTGATCCTGGCGGGGGCGCCGTCGGCGAGCCGCAGCCGGGCGGCGTCGTCCGGGTGCACCTGGAGGGTGCAGCGGTTCGAACCCCCGTTGAGGGCGGGGGTGTTGTGCAGCCAGCTGTTGTTGGACCGCAGGTGGCGGCGGCCGACCAGCCGGAGGGCGCCGGGCTCCGGTGCGGCGGCGAGGGCGGCGCGCAGCCGGGGCAGGTCGGCGGCGATCGGGGCCGGCAGGAGTTCGATCCGGCCGCTGCGGGTCTTCAGCACCTCGTCCAGGCGGGGCTTGAGCGGGCCGAGGTCGATGCCGTGCGGCCGGGCCTTCAGCTCGTCGAGCGTGAGCCCGTACGGACCGAGGCGCAGCATCAGGTCGAGCCGCCGCTCGGCCCCGCTCTCCCCGGTGAGCGCGGCGGCGAACTCCTTGGGGTCGGCGCCGTACGCGGGCGAGTGCGGCTGGACGACGGCCTTGGCGAGGGCCGCGTCGACGGCGAGGTCGTCGACGGCGGAGGGCGGCGCCCCGTGCATGCCGGAGGCGGCGAGGACGAGCCGGGCGTGGATCTCGCACTCGTCCATCCGGCCGGGCTCCAGGGGGACGGCGGCCGGGGTGTAGCGGACCTGGTCACGGACGGCGAACCCGTTGAGGGCGAAGTCGAAGTGGGCGCTCTGGGAGGGCGGCGGAGGCGGCAGCAGGACGTCGGCGTGGCGGGTGGTCTCGTTGAGGTAGGGGTCGACGCAGACCATCAGGTCGAGGGTGCCGAGGGCTGCGTCGAGCCGGAGCCCGTCCGGGGCGGAGAGGACGGGGTTGGCGGCGATGGTGATCAGGGCCCGGATACGGCCCTTTCCCGGGGTGTCCGTCTCCGGCGTGTCGATCTCCTCGGCGAGGGCGGCGAGCGGGAACTCCCCCTTGACCTCGGGGTGTCCGGAGACGCGGCTGTGCCGGCGGCCGAGGAGGAAGCCGCGGCCGGGCCCGGCGGGGCGGGGCGCGGGGGCGGTGGCGGAGCGGGGGAAGAGGACCCCGCCGGGCCGGTCGAGGTTGCCGGTGAGGACGTTGAGGACGTCGACGAGCCAGTTGGCGAGGGTGCCGTGGGCCACGGTGGAGCTGCCCATCCGCCCGTAGACGGCGGCGGCGGGCGCGGCGGCGAGCTCCCGGGCGACGGCGCGGATCGTGCCGGGGTCCAGCTCGCAGGCGGGGGCGACGGCCTCGGGGGTGAACTCCCGTACGGCGTCCCGCACCTGGTCGACGCCCTCGGTCCGGTCGGCGAGCGGGCCGGGGTCGGCGAGGTCCTCGGCGAAGAGGGTGTGGACCAGGGCGGCGAGGAGGAGGGCGTCGGTCCCGGGCCGGGGGGCGAGGTGGCGGTCGGCGAGGCGGGCGGTGCGGGTGCGGCGGGGGTCGACGACGGTGAGGGTGCCGCCGCGGCGGCGCAGCGCGGCGAGGCGTCCGGGGAAGTCGGGGGCGGTGCACAGGCTTCCGTTGGAGTCCAGCGGGTTGGCCCCGACGACCAGGAGGTGGTCGGTGCGGTCCAGGTCGGGCACGGGGATGGCGAAGGGGTCGCCGAAGAGGAGGCCGGCGGCGACGTGCTTGGGCATCTGGTCGAGCGTGGAGGCGGTGAAGAGCCTGCTCGTGCCCGTGGCGCGGAGGAGGAGCGGCGGGTAGAGCGCCCCGGCCATCGTGTGCACGTTGGGGTTGCCGAGGACGATACCCAGGGAGTCGGGGCCGTACTCCTCGATCAGCGGCCGGATTCTCGCGGCGATCGTGTCGAAGGCCTCTTCCCAGCTCGCCTCCCGCAGCCTGCCGTTCTCGCGGACGAGCGGGGCCCGCAGCCGGTCCGGGTCGCCGTCGATCTGGGGGAAGGCGGCGCCCTTCGGGCAGACGAAGCCCCTGCTGAAGACGTCGTCGCGGTCCCCGCGGGCGCCGGTGACCCGGCTGCCGTCGAGGGTCAGGACGAGTCCGCAGGTCGCTTCGCAGAGCGGGCAGATGCGCGGGGCGGTGGACATGGCGACTCCCGTGGGCGGTGGCGGGACGGCGGCTCGCGGCGAGCATACCGACCGGTAGGCACGGCGGGGAGGGGAACGGCGGAGCGGGATGCGGCGAGGCTCGCGCCCCCGCCGGAGGGGAGCCCGCTCACGGCCGGGGCGGAACGCCTGCTCGCGGTCGGGCGTCGGCCTGTTCGCGGCCGGGCGGCGGCCTGTTCGCGCTTGGGCGGGGCGCCCGCGCGTGGCGTCGGCTCGCGGTCGGGCGGGGCGGGCGCCCGGGAGCCGTTCGCGGTCAGGAGGCGAGCGAGGGGGCGAGGTAGGCGTGGAGCAGCAGGCGGGTCTCGGCGATGAGCGCCGGGTCGCCCTCGGGGGCGGCGCGGAAGGCGAGGCGGACCAGGGTGTCGGCGGTCTCGACGCCGACGAGCACCTTGCGCCGCAGGGTCTCGTCGGCGGTGCGGCCGAGGTGGGTGGCGAGGAGGCCGCAGATCCGCTCGGCGACCAGGCCGTTGGGGTCCTCGGCGATGCCTCCCCCGTCCTCCTCGGGCCCGGGGACGCCGAAGTCGACGAGGGCGAAGCCGGGGACGCTCCGCTTCATCGCGAGGAACTCGTCGAGGACGCCGTCGATCGCGGAGTGCGCGTCGAGGACGGGCGTCCGCTCGAAACGGGCGGAGATCCGCTCGGCGTACCGGTCGAGGTTGCGGTGGGCGAGGGCGGCGACCATGGCCCGCTTGTTGCCGAAGAAGCGGTAGACCGAGCCGATCGGGACGCCGGCGCGGACGGCGACGGCCCGGGTGCTCAGCTGCTCGTAGCCGGTCTCGTCGAGGAGGCCCGCGCAGGCGTCGAGGATGCGGGCGAGCCGCTCGGCGCTGCGCTGCTGGACGGGCGTGCGGCGGAGTGCGGGGGGCGCGTCGTGCGGGCTGGTCTGGGGCACGGGGTCCATGATGCCGCTCCGATCCTGTTCAGGCGATGAGCAGTCCGATGCCGCCGAGGGTGTACGCGATCATCAGCGCGAAGAGCGGGAGTTGGCCGGCGACGGCGCGGGCGGGCGGGAAGAGGCGGACGGACCGGTCGTGGGCGGCGACGACGCCGAGGACGTGACCGGTGACGATCGCGGCGACCTGGAGGAGGGCGAGGCCCGCGGGGCCCAGGGGCGGAGCGGGTGAGGGGGCGTTGTCAGTGCCCGCTGCCATCATGACGGTGCGTGGCCCTTCGGTCGCGAGGAGTGAGAAGTAGTGGGCGGTGAGGTAGCCGAGCGCGATGGGCAGCAGCGAGTGGGCGAAGGAGGTGAGGGGGGTGGTGAGTTCGCGGTTCAGCAGCCGGAGGGTGCCGGCGCAGAGTCCGTAGCAGGCGGCGGCGAGGGCGACGGCGGCGAGGAGGCCGAGGGTCGCGGTGGCGGTGGGGCCGAGGGAGGAGGTCTGGAGGACGGTGATCCAGCGGGGGTTGTCGGAGAGGCCGTCGTAGGCGGTGGTGCCGAGGAGGACGCAGACGGTGGCGACGAGTCCGGGGGTCTCGGGGGTGGAGTCGAGGCCATGGAGGGGGGAGCGGAGGACGAGCCGGCCGTCGGCGCGGCGGCCGAGCGGGGAGAGCCGGGCGAGGAGGGAGGAGTAGGCCTCGAAGGGGTCGGCGTGGGCGAGCCAGTCGGCGCCGTGGCGGGCGGCGCCGAGGAGCTGGACGGCGAGGTGGACGGCGAGGGCGGTGAGGAGGACGGGGCGGGAGGTGTTGTCGGGGGCGACGAGTTCGAGCCAGGCGAAGAGGAGGAGTCCGGCGGCGGCGGGGCGGATGCCGACGGCGGCGGGGACGGGCCTCGGCGCGCGGGGCGGCCGTAGGGAGAGGAGGGCGCGCAGGGGGTTGAGGAGGCGCCAGACGGGGCCGAGGAGGAGGGAGGCGGGGACGAGACCGACCCAGAGGAGGACGTAGAGGGCGCCGGGGGCGGGGTTGCGGTCGGGGTCGTCGGGGCCGAGGAGGAGGTGGGCGAGGAAGAACAGGGCGAGCGCGGCGCCGAGGAGGCGGAGGGCGGTGCGGGTGGCGGGGGCGTCGGCGAGGCGCTGGAGGGCGGCGGGCAGGGGGCGGCCGGCCCGGTCGCCGCGGAAGCGGGAGGCGGACCAGAGGAGGGCGAGGCCCAGGAAGGAGACGAGCAGGGCGGTGAAGGCGCCGGCGTACGCGTAGAAGGGAGAGAGCGGCAGGTCGTGCTGGGAGCCGACGCCGTGGGCGAGCGGCCGGAGCGGGGACGGTGACGGGTACAGGGGCAGGGGCGGGGTCGGAGGCGGACCGGCCGTCATCGGACGACCAGCTGGGTGAGCACGAGTCCGGACTCGTGGGTCTCCACCTCGAAGAGGCCGGTGCGGTCGGCGGTCAGGCCGAGGGTGGCCGGGGTGCCGGGAGTGAGGGCCGCCTCGCGGTCGTAGCCGTGGACGTGCACGGTGTCGGCGCGGTCGGAGGTGACCCGGAGGGTGATCCGTTCGCCCTTCCTCAGCTCGACGCGGGAGGGGGCCGGGGTGACGGTCGAGCCGGTGACGCGGATGTCGAGGGTGCGACCGGCGGGGATGGGGTCGGAGGCGGGTGGGGACGCGGGCGGAGGGGACGGGGGTGTGGAAGGGGAGGTGGGGGCCGGGGTGGAGGTGGAGGAGGGGACGAGGGGGAGGGTGGTCTGGACGGGGGTGCCGGCGACGGACCAGGCCGTGTGGTCGTCGGCGTAGAGGCGGACGGTGAGGGTGCGGGCGCCGGGCGGGACGTGGAACCAGGGTCCGTACGCGCGGGCGGTCTCGCGGCCGTCGACGAGGAGGCGGGCGTGGCCGCGGCCGGCGAGGGCGGCGCCGCCGGTGGACTCCGGGGTGAAGCGGAACCTCTCCACGGTGAGGTGGACGTTCCAGCCGCCCTCGGTGTCCGGGCTCGCCTCCGCGCGGACGGTGGGCGCGTCGGCGGCCGGGAGGTCGCGGAGGCGGTGGCCGGAGTCGTCGCGGGCGGCGAGCAGGGTACCGCCGGCGCCGGTGGCCTGCTCGTGGCCGGTGCCGGGCTTGTGGTGGGTGGTGGGCCGGCCGCCGCAGCCTGCGGCAAGGAGGAGGACGGCCGCGAGGGCGGCCGCCGCGAGCGGGGCCGTACGGCGACGGCGGGACAGGGCCGTGCGGCTGGGCGCGGCCGTGCGGCGGTGGGGCCCGGCCGTGCGGCTGGGCACGGGACGGCTCGTGCGGTCGGGCGCGGGGCTGGGCTCGGGGCGGCTCATGCGGTGGCCGCCTCGGGGTGGTCCTCCGACGGGCGGCCGGGGGCGTTCGCGGGGGCGGCGGGTGCCGGTGCCGGGCGGGTGCCGGCGGCGATGACGGCCCAGAGGACCCAGACGACGCCGAGGAGGAGACGGGGCCAGGCGGGGCCGAGGGGGATGCCGGGGATCATCAGGACCGCCTTGTCGAAGGCGTCGAGGAGGGTGAGGAGGCCGAGGGTCACCGTGGTCCAGGCGAAGACCGGGCGGGTGGGGCGCAGGAGGAGGCCGGTGGCGGTCCACCAGGCTCCGGTGAGGAGGAGGGCGAGGGCGGGGACGTGGGTCGGGGCGAGGGCGAGGGTGGAGCCGGCGACGTCGAGGGCGAGGCCGGCGAGGCCGGTGACGAGGGCCGCGGCGGCGAGGCGGCGGCCGCGCAGCCGGCGCCACCACAGGACGGTGCCGACGAGGGCGAGGAGGAGGGAGGCCGCGAGGGCGATCTGGACCTCGACGCGCTCCAGGCCCCGGGCGCCGTACCAGTCGCAGCCGGCGGGCAGGCGGCGGGCCTGGACGCTGTAGTCGGCGCAGACGAGGAGCTGGGCGAGTTTGACGGGTTCGCCGACGAGCCGGGCGGTGGCTCCGGAGACCTCGCCGCGGGCGGTGCCGCAGACGGGCAGGGCGCGGGGGCTGGAGGCTCCGGTGTCGTCCTGCCAGCAGTTCGCGCGGCCCTGGCCGTCCCACCAGACGTCGGTGCGGTTGGGGCGGGGGTTGCCGGCCTTGTCGGTGCCGAGGCGGTTGTTCGCGTAGCGGTTGTGGTGGGAGGTGTCGGTCTGCTTGGCCCAGGCGGACTCGCCGCGGATGAAGGCGGGGACGGCGTTGAGGTAGAAGCCGGTCCGTTCGTGGCCGTAGATCCAGTTGTCCTCGTAGAGGTTCCAGTTGCCGCCGGCGGTGATGATGCCGGTGCCGGGCGGCATGGAGATCTGGGGGCAGACGACGCCGTTCTCGTAGCCGCGCTCGACGGGCGGCTTCGCGCAGGTGCCGTCGGCGACGTACGGGTAGTAGTCCTCGTTGTTGTCGTGGATCAGGTTGCGCTCGAAGCGGGCGTGGTTCTGCGGGAGCCCAGGGTGGCCGGGGAAGGCGGAGTCCATGGAGGCGCCGCCCATGTTGTGGTCGAACTCGTTGTCGTGGACCCAGACGGAGTCCCCGGCGGTACCGGAGTAGCCGACCATGTTGTGGTGGCTGCGGCAGCCGGTGATCTCGATGGAGTAGCGGGGGACGTCGTAGCCGCGGCCGTCGTTGATGTTCGAGGCCGAGCCGGGGTAGATGCCGGAGTCGCCGTTGCCGTAGGACTCGCAGTTCTTGTAGAGGCCGTGGTCGGAGGCGAAGGTGAGGAAGCCGTACTCGTCGTTCCAGCGGGTCAGGACGTCGTCGATGACGAAGCCGTCGGCGGCGAGGACGTACAGCGAGTTGAAGGTGGTGCGCTGGGCGGTGAAGTTGCGGAAGTAGATCCCGTCGGACTTGTCGGCGCGGATCGCGTTGAGCTTGGCGTACTTGGCGTCGACGACGACGTCGAGGCGGGAGGCGCCGGTGCCCTCGATCTGGAGGTCCTTCTTGCCGAGGATCGCGACGAGGTTCTGGTTGTGCGGGCACCGGGCCTGCTGCTCGTAGCTGAGGATCTGGTAGCCGAAGGAGGACTTCGGGGCCTCCAGGGAGGCGCAGGCGCCGGTGGGGGCCGGGAGCGAGGGCTCCTCCTCGTACAGGCCGGGGAGGATCGCGATGTTCATGCCGGGCCGGTCGACGGCGTCGACGGCCTGCTGGAGGTGGCGGTAGCCGGAGCGGGCGCAGCGGGCGAACAGTTCCTCGTTGCGGGCCTTGAGGCCGGCGGGGAAGGCGGCGATCCGGCGCCGGAAGTCGGCCCGGTCCGTCTTGCAGACGAGGAGGTCGGGCTCGCCCGTACGGTGCCGCGGCACGCTGCCGGAGCCGTCGGGGAAGGTGACGGGCCGCTCCTCGTGCGCCTGGGCGCCGGGGGCGGTGAGCAGGGCCGCGGCGAGTACCGCGAGCACGACCGAGAGCACGGAGACGAACCTTCGGGTCCACGACATGGCCGCGAGAGTAGAGCATTGTTCATCTTTTTGACCCCGCCGTGCGGGACCGGATCGCGGGGACCGGTCCGTCCGCCCCGTTGACGGGAGCGGCGAGGAATCCTACGGTCATCCATAGGATTTCTTTCAGGACAGGAGCGGGCGATGACGACCGAGCAGGCCAGGAAGACGGCCGAGGCGATCGGCTACAGCACCGGGTTCGGCAACGAGCACGGTTCGGAGGCGCTCCCCGGCGCCCTGCCGGAGGGCCGCAACTCGCCGCAGCGCGCCCCGCTCGGGCTCTACGCCGAGCAGCTCAGCGGCAGTGCGTTCACCGAGCCGCGGGCGCACAACCGCCGCTCGTGGCTCTACCGGATCCGCCCCTCGGCGGCCCACCCGCCGTTCGTCCGGACCGACAACGGCGCCGTGCGCACCGCGCCCTTCACCGAGACCGTCGCCGACCCCAACCGGCTGCGCTGGAACCCGCTGCCGGACCCGGCTCCGGGCACCGACTGGCTGGCCGGCCTGTGGACCCTCGGCGGCAACGGCGACGCGACCCAGCGCACCGGCATGGCCGTGCACCTCTACCACGCCAACGCCTCCATGGAGCGGGTCTTCGGCGACTCCGACGGCGAGCTGCTGATCGTCCCCGAGCGCGGCGGCCTCCTCCTGCGCACCGAGCTGGGCCTGCTGGCCGCCCGCCCCGGCGAGGTGGCGCTGATCCCGCGCGGGGTCCGCTTCCGCGTCGAGCTGCTCGACGACACCGCCCGGGGCTACGTGTGCGAGAACTACGGCGCCCCCTTCCAGCTCCCCGACCTCGGCCCGATCGGCGCCAACGGCCTCGCCAACGCCCGGGACTTCCGCGCCCCGCTCGCCGCCTACGAGGACGTCGAGGGCCCGGTCGAGGTGGTCAACAAGTTCTGCGGCAACCTCTGGACGGCGACGTACGGCCACTCCCCGCTCGACGTCGTCGCCTGGCACGGCAACCACACCCCGTACGTCTACGACCTGCGCCGCTTCAACGTCATCGGGACGATCTCCTACGACCACCCCGACCCGTCGATCTTCACCGTCCTCACCTCGCCGTCCGACACCCCCGGCCTGGCCGGCGTCGACTTCGTGGTCTTCGCCCCGCGCTGGCTGGTCGGCGAGGACACCTTCCGGCCGCCGTACTTCCACCGGAACGTGATGAGCGAGTACATGGGCCTGATCGAGGGCGCGTACGACGCCAAGGCCGAGGGCTTCGTCCCCGGCGGCGGCTCGCTGCACAACATGATGTCCGCGCACGGTCCCGACCGGGAGACCTTCGACAGGGCCAGCGCGGCCGAGCTGAAGCCGCAGAAGATCGACGACGGCCTGGCCTTCATGTTCGAGACCCGCTGGCCGGTGACGGCGACCGCGCAGGCCGCCGGCGCCGACCACCTCCAGCGGGGCTACGACGACGTGTGGCAGGGTCTGGAGCGCCACTTCCGGCCGTAGGACACCGCCCGCCGGCCGTAGAGTCCGCTCAGCCGTCCCACCGCGCCGCCGTACGGAGAACGCCGTGACCGCCTTCGCCCCCGACTCGCTGGTCCTCAACCGCAAGCTCCCGCTGTGGTACCAGGTCTCGCAGTCCCTGCGCGCCTCCATACTGGGCCGCACGCCCGACGCCTCGCTGCGGCTGCCCACCGAGGAGCAGCTCGCCGCGCACTACGGCGTCAGCGTGCTGACCATGCGCCAGGCGCTCAAGGAGCTGGAGGAGGAGGGGCTGATCAGCCGGCACCGGCGGCGCGGCACCTTCATCGAGCCGGGCGCCCGGCGGTCCACCCCGCGCCGGCTGCTCGGCTCGATCGACGCGATCGTGGCCCAGCAGTCCGGCGAGCGGACCACCGTCCTCGGCCACGGCCCGGAACCGGTGCCCGGCGAGCTGGCCGAGTACTTCCCGGACGTGGCCGAGGTCGCGACCTACCGCCGGCTGCGCTCCGACGGGGAGAGCGACGAGCCCACGAACTGGGCGGAGAACGCGGTCCGGCCCGAGTTCGCCGCCGCGATCGACCCGGCGGACCTGGAGCGGTGGCCGATGACGAAGGTGCTGCGGGACGTCGTCGGGGTGCGGATCAGCCGGATCACCGACACGGTCGAGGCCCGGCTCGCCGACCCGGAGACGGCCGAACTCCTCAGGGTCCCGCTGCTCTCCCCGATCCTCCACTACACCGGCGTCACCTACGCCGAGGACGGCCGGGTCGTCGACGTCGCCCGCATCCGCTACCGCGGCGACCGCTTCTCCTTCACGGTGACGGTCGAGGCGCACTGACGCCGGGCGGGGCGCCGTCCCTGCCGGGGCCGGGCAGGGACGGCGAGCGGGCCGTTCTCGCGGCCGGAGTGGACTCCGAGCGGGAACCCGAGGCGTACCGCCGCCTGTTCGAGGGGCTGGTGCCGCGCGAGCCGGTGGCTCCGCCGCCGTCCCGCCGGTGGCGCCGTGTCCGCCGACCGGGCCGCCCGCCGCCGGGTGCGCACGGACGGCGCTCGTGTGCCTGCGCGGGGTGACGGATTAGCATGCGGGGCGTGACAGAGGCTTCCCGGCCGCAGGCCCCTCCACCGGACGACGACGTGCCCCTGCTCGACGAGTTGATGCCGTGGTCGGTGGCGCCGCTGCGGTTCGGCCGGGCGTGGGTCGTCGCGCCGGACCTCCGGACGCTGCGCGGGCGGTGGGACCGGCTGGTCGCGGCGGAGGGCGGGGAGCGGGAGGCGCTGTTCCGGCCGAGCCGGGCGCGGACGACGGGGACGGCGGTGGCGGCGCTGCCCGGGCAACGGACCGGGACCGGGCGGTTCGCCCACGAGGCCGGGCCCTGCCCCGAGGCCGTGCGGGTGCTGACCGGGCCCTTCGACGAGCAGTGGCTGCTGCCCGACCACCGGCTGCTCGACACCGCCCGGCCCGAGCTGTGGCGGGTGGCGGGCGGGCCGCAGGTCTTCGCCGTGGAGCAGGGGTACGTGCCGGGGGCGGCCGGGCCTCCGCTGCTGGTGACCGGCGCGCTGCCCGAGGGGCGTTCCCCCGCGGGCCGGCCGGGCCGGATCCGGCCGCTCTTCCGGCGGCCCGGCGGCCGGGAACCGAACCTCGCGCCGGGGCTGCTCGGCTTCCTCCGGGAGCACTGCGGGCGCGGGCGGCCGGTCGATCCGGGCCAGTGGCTCGCCTGGGCCGCCGCGGCCGCGGTCCCCTCCCCCGCCGGCTGCCGGGTGCCGCTGCCGGCCGGGCCGGAGGCGTGGGAGGCGGGCGTGGCGCTCGGCCGGGAGCTGGTGGACGTCCAGCTGCGGGGCGCGCTGACCGGGGCCCGGCCGCGGCTGCCGGGCGGGCGGCGGCCCTATGTGCGGGCGGCGTTCCCGGCGCGCCCGGACTCGCTCACGTACGACCCCGGGGGCGAGGTGCTGAGCGTCGGCGGGGGCCTGGTCTCGCCGGTCCCCGAGGCGGCCTGGGAGTACCGGGTCGGCGGGGTGCGGGTACTGGAGCAGTGGTTCGCCCGCCGGACCGCACCGGCCGAGCCGGGCTCGCTGGAGGCGATCGGCCCGGCGGCCTGGCCGCAGGAGTGGACCTCCGAACTCCTCGGCCTGGTCACGGTGCTGGCCCTGCTCGGCGCGCGCGAGCCGGACCGCGCCCCCTTCACCGCCGGCGGCGGTCCGGGGCGGTCGGCGCTGCGCGCGGCCGGGGTGCTGCCGGTGCCGGACGGGGCGCGTCGTCCCGCCTCGGTGCTCGACCACCGGGAGGAGGGCCCGGGGGGCCAGTTCACTCTGGTGTGACGGGCTCTGCGGCCGGTCCCGCGGCGGCGGCGAAGGAGTCGAGCAGCCGCGCGAGGGTGAGCGCGAAGATCTCCTCCGGGTCGGCGGGGGCGGCGGACTCGGCGAGCAGCGCGGCGAGGTGGGGGTACCGTCCGCTCGCCACCTGGCCCATGAGGTAGGCGCCGCGCACGGCCTGCTCCTCCGCCTCTGACCAGGGCAGTCCGCGGGCGCGTTCGGCGATGGCCTGCTCGTTGCGGACGGTGGCCATGACCGTGCCGTTGATCATGGCGATGAGCTGCATCTTGAGCCCGGCGGGCAGGTCGAGCGGGGTGAGGCAGCCGAGGCTCCACTCCAGGTAGCGCAGGGCGTTCGGGCTGAAGCCGTAGGCGGTGGTCATGACCCGGGAGAGCCACGGGTGCCGGTACATGATCGCGCGGGTCTGGTACGCGAGGTCGGTCATGTCGGCCCGCCAGTCGCCGCTGGGGCGGTCGGGGAAGACGTACTCGGCGCTCGCGGCGTCGACCATCAGCTCGTACAGGTCCTCCTTGCGGGGGACGTAGTTGTAGAGCGACATGGTGCCGCAGCCGAGTTCGGCGGCGACGCGGCGCATGGAGACCGCGTCGATGCCGTCGGCGTCCGCGAGGCGGACGGCGGCGTCGACCACGTCCTGCCTGCTGAAGGCCGGCCGGGGGCCACGGCCCGCGCGCTCGGGGCGCGCCCAGATCACTTCGGGTTCGGCCGCTCGGCCCGCCATCTCATCACCTCGCTCCCCATCGTAGTTACGTACACCGTACGTAGTGCGGTACGGTGCCGCCATGGAAACTACGTACGCTGTACTGAGTGAGGGTCTGGAGAAGCGGTACGGCGAGGTCCACGCCCTGCGCGGACTCGACCTCGCGGTCCCCGAGGGGACCGTCTGCGGCCTCCTCGGCCCCAACGGCGCCGGGAAGACCACCGCCGTCCGGATCCTCACCACCCTCCTCGCGCCCGACGCCGGCAGCGCCCGGATCGCCGGCCACGACCTGGTCCGCGACCCGGCCGCCGTACGCCGCCGGATCGCCGTCACGGGCCAGTACGCCTCCGTCGACGGCGACCTCACCGGCGCCGAGAACCTCCGCCTCTTCGCCCGGCTGCTCCGCCTCCCGCGCGCCCGGGCCGACGAGCTCCTGGAGGAATTCGGCCTCGCCGGGGCCGCGGACCGGCTCGCCCGCACCTACTCCGGCGGGATGCTCCGCCGCCTCGACCTCGCCGCGGGACTGCTCGCCCGGCCTTCGGTCCTCTTCCTCGACGAGCCGACCACCGGCCTCGACCCGCGCAGCCGGAACACGATCTGGGACGCCGTGCGCGGGCTCGCGGACCGGGGCACCACCGTGGTGCTCACCACCCAGTACCTGGAGGAGGCCGACCGGCTCGCCGACGACATCGTGCTCGTCGAGGACGGCCGGGCCGCCCACCGCGGCACCCCCGCCCAACTGAAGGCGCTCGTCGGCAGCCGCGCCGAGGTCGTCCTCGCCGGAACCGGGCCCCTGGAGCCCGCCGCGGCGGTCCTGGACCGGCTGACCGGCTCGGCGCCGGTCCTGGACGCCGAGCGCCGCACGGTCGGCGCGGTCACCACCGATCCCGCCCTCACCCTGCCCCGGCTGGTCCGCGAGATCGACGCCGCCGGGATCCGCATCGTCGACGCCTCGCTGCGTCCGCCCACCCTCGACGAGGTGTTCCTGCGCCTCACCGGACGGAAGGAGACCGCCGCGTGAACGCCCTCGCCCTCGAAGGCACCGCCCTGGTCGGCCGCAACCTGCGGCGGATCCGGCACGCCCCCGCGATCACCGTCATGACCCAAACGATGCCGATCGTCTTCCTGCTCTTCTTCGGGTACGTCCTCGGCGGCGCGCTCGCCGTGCCCGGCGCCGAGTACCGCTCCTTCCTGGTACCGGGCCTGCTCGTCGCCACCGCCGCCGGCGGGCTGATGACCGGCATGTTCCAGGCCGCCCAGGACACCCACCGGGGCGTCATGGACCGCTTCCTCACCCTTCCGGTGAGCCGCGCCGCCGTGCCGCTCGGGCAGGCCGTCGCCGATCTCCTCGTCTGCGCGGTCGGCACCGTCCCGATGGTGCTGGTGGGGCTCGCCATGGGCTGGCGGATCGAGGGCACCGCGCTGGAGGCCCTGGGCGCCTTCGGCCTGCTGCTGCTCTTCCGCTCCGCCGCCACCTGGGCGGGGATCCTGCTCGGCCGGGTGTCCGAGAGCGAGGAGGCGGCGGGCCAGCTCGGCAGCGCCACCTTCATGCTGCCGCTGCTCTCGAACGCGTACCTCCCCACCGACGGCATGCCGGGCTGGCTGCGGACGCTCGCGGAGTGGAACCCGATCTCCGCCGTCGCCACCGCCGTCCGGGCGCTCTTCGGCAACGCGCCCGTGCCCACCGGCGCCGCCTGGCCGGTGGCCCACCCGGTGGCGGGCTCGCTGCTCTGGTCCCTCGGACTCCTCGCGGTCGTCGTCCCGCTCGCCGTCCACCGGTACGCGCGCCGCTGACCCGCCCCGCGGCGGAGTGATCCAGGCCCTGATGACAGCGGCCGCACCGGCGCGGTAGGCAGACGGGCATGAGCACTCAGCCACTCCCCCTGGACGGGATCACCGTCGTCTCCGTCGAGCAGGCCGTCGCCGCGCCCTTCGCCACCCGCCAGCTCGCCGACCTCGGCGCCCGGGTCGTCAAGATCGAGCGGCCCGACGGCGGCGACTTCGCCCGCGGCTACGACACGGCGGCCCGGGGGCTGGCCTCGCACTTCGTCTGGTGCAACCGCGGCAAGGAGTCGGTCGCCCTCGACCTCAAGGACCCGCGCGGACTCGCGCTGGCGCGGCGGCTGGTGGCGGGCGCCGACGTCTTCGTGCAGAACCTGGCGCACGGCGCCGCGGCCCGGCTCGGCCTCGACGCGGCCACGCTCTGCGCCGCGCACCCCCGGCTGGTCGCCGTGGACGTCTCCGGCTACGGCCCGGACGGCCCGTACGCCCACCGGAGGGCGTACGACATGCTCGTCCAGTGCGAGACCGGCCTCGTCTCGGTCACCGGCACCCCCGAGGAGCCCGTCAAGTCCGGCATCCCGGCCGCCGACATCGCGGCCGGGATGTACGCGTACGCGGGCGTCCTCGCCGCCCTCGTCCGGCGCGGCACGACGGGCCGGGGCGGGCCCGTGGAGGTGTCGCTGTTCGACGCGCTCGCGGAGTGGATGGGCCACCCCCTGCACCACGGGGCGCACGGGGGCACGGCCCCGGCGCGCACGGGGCTCGCGCATGCGGTGATCGCGCCCTACGACGCCTATCCGACGGCCGACGGCGGCCTGGTGCTGCTCTCGGTGCAGAACGACCGGGAGTGGCGGCGGCTCGCCGAGCGGGTCCTGGAGCGGCCGGAACTCGCCGACGACCCGGACTTCGCGACCAACCCGGCACGGGTGGCGCGCCGGGCGGCGACCGACGCGGCGGTCGGCACGGCCCTCGCCGCGCTGCCGGCGGCCGAGGCGGTGGCCCGGCTGGACGCGGCGGGGATCGCCTGCGCGCGGCTCAACTCGGTGGCGGAGCTGGTGCGGCACCCGCAGCTGGCTGCGCGGGACCGCTGGCGCCCGGTGGACTCCCCCGCGGGCCCGCTCCCGTCGCTGCTCCCGCCGGTCGTCTTCCCGGACGGCCCGGAGGCGCCGATGGGGCGGATCCCGGCGCTGGGCGAGTCCACCGACGGCGTCCTCGCGGAGCTGGGCGTGCCGGCGGCGGAGGTGGAGGAGCTGCGGGCGGCCGGCGTGATCGCCTGAGCGGGGCCCCGGGGGCGGGTACGACGAAGCGCCGGACTGGCGGGGACGCGTCCGGCGCTCTCGGCGTGCGGGTGGGGACGGGCGGCGCACCGGGGCGGCCGGGTCGCGTCGGGGACGCGGCTCCGCTGCCCTGGCGCGCGGCGGGGCGCTAGTGGCGCGAGCCGAAGAGGGTGCGGCGCAGACGGCGGAGCGGGGCGAAGAGCGAGACGCGCGCACGGTCGCCGTGCGGGCTCTGGACCGGCGCCTCGTGCCGACGCGTCGTCAGTTCCCGCATGAGCAGCGTCGCCTCCGCCGCCTCGCGCTGGGGCACGGCGGGACCGCCGAGCACCGCGAGATGGCGGTCGAGGCGCGAACTGGTCGCGCTGCTCCCGCAGGTGATGGCAGGCACACGCGGCCTGCTGCGCATCGTTATCTGTTCCATGTCACTCCCCACCCGTACGAGGGCACCCGGCCCGGGCAGGTTAACCCTATCGCCCCACGGTGACACGCGTGTATCCCGCCGACGGGATTCACAGCACTCGTACGGGGGTTGACGGTCACTCTGCGAATACGGCCGATTCCAGGGCGACTTGGACAGGGTTCGAACACCTGCCGAACCGTCATGAACCATCCTGCACCCCGGCCCCCGACCTGCGGCCCCGGAGACCGGTGTGATCTGCGCCACCGGACTCCGTACGGGCGGGTCGCCACCCGCCCGTGCCGCGGCTACCGTGGCTGCATGACGCTGATCGCGGGCCGTTACCGGCTGCTCGACGCCCTCGCGGAGGGCGCGGCGGGGATCGTCTGGCGCGCCCGGGACGAGGCGCTCGGCCGCGAGGTGGCCGTCAAGGAGGTGCACGCCCCGCCGGGCACGCCCGAGACGGAGGAGCGGCCGCTGTACGCGCGGGTCGAGCGCGAGGCGCGGGCCGCGGCGGCGATCACCGGCCCCGGGGTGGCCGAGGTGTACGACGTGGTCGTGGAGCACGGCCGGCCGTGGATCGTGATGGAGCTGGTCCGCGGGCTGACGCTGGCGGAGACCCTGGAGGCGGGCGGGCCGCTGCCCGACCGGGAGGCGGCGCGGGTCGCGCTCGGCGTGCTGGCGGCACTGCGGGCGGCCCGGGAGGCCGGCGTCCCCTACCGCGATCCCGGTCCCGACCGGGTGCTGCTGGCGAACGACGGGCGGGTGGTGGTGACCGGGGTGGCCACCGGGACCTCGGCGCGGGGCGAGGCGCCGGACGCGCCGCCGCCGGGCCCGGAGGAGGACCTGCGGGCGCTGGGCGCGCTGCTCGGCGGGATGGTCGCCGATCCGCGGACCGGGCCGCTGGCGCCGGTGGTGGAGGGCCTGGCCGACCGGGACGCGGGCGTGCGCGCCGGGGCCGTACGGGAACTGGAGGAGGCGGCCGGAGCCGGGGAGCGGCCCCGGGGGGACGTCACGGCCGGCGGGGCGGCGGAGCGCGCGCCGGGGCGCCCGGAGGCCCGGGAGGACGATCGGGAGCACGGCGGCCCCGGTGGCGTGCGCGGGGCGCGTACGGAGGAGCGCGCGGGCGCGGAGGGCCGGCGGGGGCCCCGGCGGGGCGCGGTGATCGCGGCCGGCGTCGCCGGGCTGCTGGTGATCGCGGGTGCGCTGGTCTGGCAGGCCGTCAGGGACGAGGGTCCGGGCGCCGGTCCGGGCGGGGGCGGGGCGTCGAGCACCGCTCCGGCCGTTCCCGGCGCCACGGGTACGGGTGCGGAGGTGGGGGGACCCGCCGCTACGCCGCGCTCCTGAAGCTCGGGAGGTAGCCGCCCGACTGACCGGCGGCCGTCGGGTGGTAGGACTCGCCGATGTTGAGCCAGTTGACGCTGTGCAGCCAGGCCGAACCGGAGCAGATCTCGTGGCCGGTGAAGGCGGGGACGACGCTGGCGAAGGCGAAGCCGTGATCGGCCGCGCGCTTGGCGACGGCGGCGTTGAGGTGGTCGGAGGCGCCGTTGATGGCCGCCCGCTCGGTCTCGCTGAGGCCGGCGATGCAGCTGCCGCTCAGCTGGTAGAAGCGCGGGTAGCCGAGGACGACGACGCGGGCGGCCGGGGCCTTGGCGCGAATCGCGTCGTACACGGCGTCGAGCCGGGCCGGGAGGGTGGAGTCGACGTACGCCTTCGCCTGGTTCACCCGGTTGACGCAGGTGGACTCCGACTGGAGCACACAGGTCGTCATGACGTCGGCGAAGCCCGCGTCGTTGCCGCCGATGGTGATCGAGACGAGGTCGGTGGCGGAGGAGAGCGGGCCGAGCTGCTTGCCGGTGACGTCGGTGGTGACGGCGCCGGAGCAGGCCGTGAAGGCGAAGGACGAGGGCGCGTTGGCGTTGGCCCAGAGGCGCGGGTAGGCCTTGGTGGAGCGCTTGCAGTCGCCGCTGGCGCTGTCGTAGCTGCCGGCGCCGACGCCGGAGGAGTAGGAGTCGCCGAGGGCGACGTAGTCGAGGGCGGCGGACTCGGCGGCCTGGGCGGCCCCCGCCCCGGTCAGGGCGAGGACGGAACCGAGCAGGAGCGAGGACGCGAAGGCCGCGAATCGCGACAGTTTCATGGAACCTCCCTGTAGCAGGATCTCTGCGCTACCAGGAAGTAGCATCGGATCCGCCCGCGCGGAAGTGTTCATGTCAAAACTGACCCTGGAGAGTGAGTGAACATCCCTCAGGAGCCATGCGTTTTCGGCCACCTGAGGAACCGGAAGCTCCCCTCCCGGATTCCGGTCGAACGTGATCACGACTCGGTCGCCCGGCTCCGCACAGGAGCGCGACCGGGCCCCACCCCTCCCACCCCGGAAACGGATTGATCGAATCCGATCACCGGGAGAGCGCTTACGAGCGGCTTTCGCTCGCCAAAGTGACAGAAACCGGGTCGCTCCAGCGGGACTTGCCATACAGTCCCATTCATCAATACCGTCGTACATCTCACCCGCATCGGCCCATCGGCAAGCGACTCAGGGGAAGGCGCCGGCATCGCGATGGGTCCCGGAGCGGGGCGCGGTAGGGGGGTGCCGTGCTCGGCGTGTCCATGTGCGCCGGGTCGCGGGTACCGCGCGGCCAGTCATGCCAACTCGCCGGTCTCGCAAGGAGATCGCTTCCGCGCGGGGATGGCGAGAACCCCCCTTTCGAACCGGACATTCGATCGGGCCGCCCAGGGGTGGGCCGCCCACCGGACGAGAGGGAGACCGACCGATGAGCTCGTTCCTGCGCCCGGCCACCACGGGCCGTGAATTCACCGAGCCGAGTCGAATAGACGCCCGATACCGGGCCATCACGAACCATCTGGCGATCACTCCCCCGGTGAGTGTCGTCATTCCCGCGATGAATGAAGCGGAAAATCTTCCGTACGTGTTCAAGACACTGCCGGAATGGATTCACGAAGTCGTCCTCGTCGACGGAAATTCGACGGACAACACCATCGAGGTGGCCCGGGAACTCCGGCCCGACGTCAAGGTCGTCAAGCAGGTCGGCAAGGGCAAGGGCGACGCCCTGATCAGCGGCTTCGCCGCCTGCACCGGCGACATCATCGTGATGGTCGACGCCGACGGCTCCGCCGACGGACAGGAGATCGTCTCCTACGTCTCCGCCCTGGTCGGGGGCGCGGACTTCGCCAAGGGCTCGCGCTTCGCGAACGGCGGCGGCACCGACGACATGACCGGCATCCGCCGGCTCGGCAACTGGGTGCTCTGCTCGCTCGTCAACCGCAAGTTCGGCGCCCGCTACACCGATCTCTGCTACGGATACAACGCCTTCTGGAAGCACTGCCTCGACAAGATCGCCCTCGACTGCACCGGTTTCGAGATCGAGACCCTCATCAACATCCGGGTCGTCAAGGCCGGCCTGAAGGTGCAGGAGGTCCCGAGCCACGAGTACCTGCGGATCCACGGCGTCAGCAACCTCAACGCGGTGCGCGACGGCATCCGGGTCCTGAAGGTGATCCTCCGGGAGAAGCGCGTCCCGAAGGCCGCCCGGGCGCTCCGCCGCCCCGCCGCCTTCTCGGTCAACGTCCCCCGGGGAGAGGTCTCTTGAGCGACCGTCCGGCCCCGCCCCGCTTCTCGGTGGTGATCTGCGTCTACACGGAGGAGCGGTGGGGGGACATCCTCGCCGCCGTCGAATCCGTCCGGAAGCAGTCGCTGCCGCCGCTGGAGACCCTGCTCGTCGTCGACCACAACGAGCGGCTCCTCCACCGGCTCACCGAGGAGTTCGCGGACGCACGCGACCGCGCGGAGGTCCGGGTCCTCGCCAACGCGGGCCCCCGCGGCCTCTCCTCCGGCCGCAACACCGGCATCGCCGCCGCCCGCGGCGCCTTCGTCGCCTTCCTCGACGACGACGCGGTGGCCGAGCACGACTGGCTCCACCACTTCGCGGCCGGGTACGAGGACCCCGAGGTCGTCGCCGTCGGCGGACGCACGCTGCCCGTCTGGGCCTCCGGCCGCCGGCCCGCGTGGTTCCCCGAGGAGTTCGACTGGGTCGTCGGCTGCACGTACCGGGGGCTCCCCCCGGGCCGGGTGCGGGTCCGCAACGTCCTCGGCGGCAACGCCTCCTTCCGGCGCACCGCCTTCGACGCCGCCGGCGGCTTCGCCACCGGCATCGGCCGGGACGGCGACCGGCGCCCGCTCGGCTGCGAGGAGACCGAGCTGTGCATCCGGCTGGCCGGCGCGGTGCCGGGCGCGGTGCTCCTCATCGACGACCGGGCGGTCATCCACCACAAGGTGCCCGCCGCCCGCGAGCGCTTCGCCTACTTCCGCACCCGGGTCTACGCGGAGGGCCTGTCGAAGGCCCTCGTCGCCCAGAGCGTCGGGGCCGGCAAGGGCCTGGAGTCCGAGCGGCGCTACACCAGCCGGGTGCTGCCCGCCGGAGTGCTGCGCGGGGTGCGGGACGCCCTGCTCGGCCGCGCGGGCGGCGCGGGCCGGGCCGGGTCCATCGTCACGGGCGTGGCGCTCGCCGCCGGCGGCTACGCGCTCGGCACCCTCCGCGCCCGCCGCGGCGGCTCCCCCACCTTCTCGTGGGGCCCGATCGCGCCGGAGACCGCGCCCCCGCCGGAGGTCCGGGAGCCGGCGGCCAGCACCGAGGGGGCGGCCGCGTGAACGGCACCCCCGCCGGGGCCCCCGGGCGCCGGAGAACGGACCGCGGCGGGTCCGGGGCCGCCGGGCCCGGGACCGCCCCCGCCCCGGTGCCGATCCTCATGTACCACGCGGTCGCCCCCGATCCGGCGCCCGCGACGCTCGGGCTCTCCGTGACGCCCGAAGCCTTCGCCGCGCAGATGGACGCGGTGGCCGGACGGGGCTTCACCCCGGTCACCACCGCCGCGCTCGCGGCCGCCTGGCGGGACGGGGCGGCTCTGCCGCCGCGGCCGGTGCTCGTCACCTTCGACGACGGCTACGAGGGCGTGCACCGGTACGCCCTGCCGGTGCTCGCCCGGCACTCCTTCCCGAGCACCGTCTTCGTCACCAGCGGCTGGCTGCCCGGCCGGCACGCCACCGGAGGCGCCCTCGACACCATGCTCTCCTGGGAGCAGGTGCGCGAACTGGCCGCCGCGGGCACCGAGATCGGCGGGCACAGCCACAGCCATCCCCAGCTGGACCAGCTCGACGCGCGGCGGCTGCGGTTCGAGGCGCTGCGCTGCCGGGAGCTGGTCGCCGAGGAGACCGGCACCGCGCCGGACTCCTTCGCCTACCCGTACGGCTACTCCAGCCGCCGGGTGCGCACCACCGTCCGGGAGGCCGGCTTCGCCCAGGCGCTCGCGGTCGGCAACGCGCTCGCCCGCCGCCGCCAGGGACCGTACGCGCTGGAACGGGTGACCGTGCGCCGCTCCACCACCACCGAGGAGTTCGTCCGCCTCGTCGAGGGCCGGGCCGTCGGACGGAACTTCGCCGCCGACCGGGCGCTGACGAAGGGGTACGCCCTCGTCCGCAGGGCGCGCGGCGCGCTGCGCGGGCACTGGATCTGAGGGCGGCGGCGGGCGGCGCGTCCCGCCCGGCAAAACCCGGTGCGCCGCCCGGGCGGTTGGCGGATCATGGCGGCATGCCAGACACCCCCGCCGTACCGTCCGGGCCGCGCCGGTCGCTGCCGGTCGCGGTCAGCCTCGACGACAGCGACTCGCCGGGCGACGTCATGGACGCGCTCTTCCTCGACCGGTTCACCACCGGGGACCAGCCGCACGCGCACGGCCTCACCCTGGACCGGGCCAAGCCCGACGCGACGCTGCTGCCGCCGGGTGCCCGGGTGCTGTGGGGGTCGAAGGAGGAGGACCGCAGCTCCGTCCTCGCCGAGGGCGAGGGCTGGACGATCCTCTCCTCCCGCTGGAAGCACCGCGCCGACGTCACCGTGACCGCGACCGACCCCGAGCTGGCCGCGCGGATCCTCGCCGAGGCCACGGACGGCGCCAAGGACGAGCCGGAACCGGAGCCCGAGGACGTCACCATGGGCTTCTGGTACCTCGCCCCGCAGCGCGGGCCGCGCCGGATGACCCGCCGGATCAGCGCGGACACCTGGGACGAGGCCCGGCCGAACTACACGGCGCCGGTGGCCGGCGCGATGGACCGGCTGATGAAGCTGACCCCCGAGGACGTCACCGGCCGGCTCCTGCTGCTGCACGGCCCGCCCGGCACCGGCAAGACCTCCGCGCTGCGCACCCTCGCCAGGTCCTGGCAGGACTGGTGCCAGGTCGACTGCGTGCTCGACCCCGAGCGGCTCTTCAACGACATCGGCTACCTGATGGACATCGCCATCGGCGAGGACGGCGACGGCACGGAGAAGGAGCGGTGGCGGCTGCTGCTCCTGGAGGACTGCGACGAGCTGATCCGGGGCGGGGCCAAGGAGGCCACCGGCCAGGCGCTGTCCCGGCTGCTGAACCTCACCGACGGCCTGCTCGGGCAGGGCCGGAACGTGCTGGTGGGGCTCACCACCAACGAGGACCTGGAGCGGCTGCACCCGGCGATCGTGCGCCCGGGCCGCTGCCTGGCGCGGATCGAGGTCGGGCCGCTCACCCGGGCCGAGTCGGCGGCGTGGCTGGGGCGGGACGAGGGCGTGCCGGCCGAGGGCGCCACGCTGGCGGAGCTGTTCGCGCTGCGGCGCGGGACCTCCCCCACCGAACTCCCGGAGCAGCGCGCCCCCGCCCCCGGTCTCTACCTGTGAGCGGGGACCGGGCCCGCCGGGGGCCTTCCCGGCGGGCCCGGTCCGTCACTCGGAGTCGTACGCGGCCCTCAGCGCGTCCCGCACGGCGGCCTCGGCCTCGTCCCGGGTGAGGCCCAGGCGGTAGGCCTCCTCCGCGTACTGCGCGGCGGCGGAGGCGGCCCGGCGGCTGGCGGCGTCGCCCGCCGCCGCGACGAAGGTGCCGTGCCGGCCCCGGGTCTCGATGACCCCGTCGGACTCCAGGGCCTTGTACGCCTTGGCGACCGTGTTCGCGGCGAGCCCCAGCTGCTCCGCGAGTCCCCGGACCGTCGGCAGCTTGTAGCCGACCGGGAGTCTGCCCGACCGGGCCCGCTCCGAGATCTGGGCGCGCAGCTGTTCGTAGGGGGCGGTGGTGGACTGGTGGTCCACGGCGAGTGTCAGTGTCACCCGCCCGATTCTGCCCCCACCCCACCGGAAAATGGGAGGCGGCGGTGCGGCCCCGGCCGTAGCGTGCGGCCCCATGACTGTCATCGTCCGTGACGTACGGCCCGAGGACGCCGAGGGTTTCGCCCGCGTCCGGCGGGCCGCCCTCCCCTACATGCTGGCCACCGCGGAGCAGCTGGCCTTCGACTGGGCGCACGCCCATCCCGACTCCCACGCCCGGCCGCTGGTGGCGGTGACCGAGGACGGCGAGGTCATCGGGACCGCGCAGGTCTCGGTCGCCCACGACTCCCCGGAGCCCGGTGTCGGTCGCCTCAACGTGTACGTGGACCCGGCCCGTCAGGGGCTCGGCGCGGGCACGCTGCTGGTGCGCACGGCCGAGGAGCACCTGTCCGAGCGGGGGGCGACGACCCTCTACAGCTGGGTCCTGGACGAGCCGGCGAACCGGGTCTACGCGGAGCGGCGGGGCTACGCGCCGAGCCGTTCGGCGCACTTCCTGCGGCTGGACCTGACGGCGGGGCTGCCGCCGCTCCAGGCACCGCCCGCCGGGGTCGAGCTGGTGCCGGCCGAGGAGTTCGCCGCGGACCCGCGGCCGGTCTTCGAGCTGGACGCGGCGACCACCGCCGACGAACCGGGTGACGTGGCGGCCGAGTTGGACGACTATCCGCACTGGCTGGAGACCACCTGGAACCACCCGCTGCACGACCGGGCGCTGACGACGGTGGCCGTGGTGGACGGGGTGCCGGCCGCGTTCAGCGCCGCGCAGACCGACGGGCTCGGGCGGTACTCGTCGGGAATGACGGGGACGGCCCCGGCCTTCCGCGGGCGCGGCCTGGCCAAGCTCGCGAAGAACGCGTCGCTGCACCGGGCGCGGGCGGCGGGCTGCACGGAGGCTTTCACCGGGAACGACGCGGGGAACGGGCCGATGCTGGCGATCAACGAGTGGTTCGGGTACGCGATCGGCGCGACGGAGGTGCGGTATGTCAGGGCGCTCGGTTGAGGTGGCGCTGTGGAAGGCGGGGCGGCTGAAGATCCGCTACCCCGCCGAGGTGGTGGCGGAGTCGGCGACCCGGCTGTCGGTGCGGGCGCCGTGGGCGGCGCCGGGGGTGCGGGACTTCGGTTTCGTCCGCTTCGAGCCGGGTGACGTCTTCGTGGAGCACTACTGGAACGACCGCTGGTACACCGTCAAGGAGGTGTGGTCGGCGGACGGCGGGCTCAAGGGCTGGTACTGCGACATCACCCGGCCGGCCGAGTTCGGGGCGGCCGGGGTGACGGTCGAGGACCTGGACCTGGACCTGTGGGTGTCGGCGGACGGCAGCGAGGTGCTCCGGCTCGACGAGGACGAGTTCGCGGCGAGCGGCCTGGGCCTCTCCGACCCGGAGGCCGCCGAGCGGGCCGTGGCCGCCCTCGACGAGCTGGAACGACTGGGCCGCCGGGGCCTCGTGGCGTTGCTCGACGGCTAGTTCAGGGTCACGGGGGCGGTTTCGGTGGCGCGGAAGCCGGGGGCGGGGAGGCCGAGGTCGCCCTCGGGGACGAGCTGCATCAGGGTGGCCTCGACGCGGGCCTCGCCGGGCTGGTAGGCGGGGTCCTTCACCACGGCGGTGTTGGTCCAGGTGCGGACGAGGCCGTCGCAGACGGCCCGGGTGCCGCCGATGCCGGCGGAACGGTCCTGCTGACGGAGAGTGGAGCTGACGAAGACCGGGCCCGCGCTGTCGTCGAGGCAGCGGTAGGTGCCGGAGAGGGTGACGGTGGCGTCGGCGCCGAGGAGACCGGCCGGGTCGACCGTGAGGAAGTCCGCGAGCCGTCCGGCCGGGTCGGCCGTGGGGCCGTCGGCCCCTCCCGCGTGGGCGAGAGGGGCGGTGGTCGCGGCGAGGAGCGCGGTGGCGGCGAGGGCGAGTCGGACGCGCATGGCAGGGGTCCCTTCAGGGGGTGGGGGGAGTTGTCGCCCGCCAGGGATACCGGATCCGGCCGCCCGTTGTCCGAAACTCACTCCTTCATCGGCGCGTTGGCCGGGCGGCGGCCCGATCGTCGTACCGTCGTACGCTCCGCCCGGCCCTCGCTCAGGCCCCGGTACGGCTCCGCTCCGCCGTCTTCCGTCCCACCGCCTTCCGCAGCAGCGGCCACAGCAGGAGCAGCAGCACGACCGCGTACACGGTCACCGAGAACGGGGTGTTCACCAGGCCGGTGACGGAGCCGTCACTGAGCTGGAGGGCGCGGCGGAGCTGCTGCTCGGCGGCCGGGCCGAGGATCACGCCGATGACCGCGGGCAGCACCGGCAGGCCGTACCGGCGCATGCCGAGGCCGAGCAGGCCGACCACCAGGAGGACCACCAGGTCCAGGGCCTCGCCGCCGACCGCGTACGCGCCGACGGCGGCGAAGAACAGGATGCCGGCGTAGAGGTACGGGCGCGGGATCCGCAGCAGCTTCGCCCAGACGGGCGCGAGCGGCAGGTTGAGCGCGAGCAGCAGGACCATGCCGACGAAGAGCGAGGCGATCAGGCCCCACACCAGCTCCGGCTCCCGCTCGAACAGCAGCGGGCCGGGCTGGATGCCGTACTGCTGGAAGGCGGCGAGCATCACCGCGGCGACGGCGGTCGTCGGCAGGCCGAGCGTCAGCATGGAGACGAGGGTGCCGGCGGCCGAGGCCGAGGCGGCCGACTCGGGTCCGGCCACGCCCTCGATGGCGCCCTTGCCGAACTGGTCCCGGTGCTTGGAGAGCCGCTTCTCCGTCACGTACGACAGGAAGGTCGGGATCTCGGCGCCGCCGGCCGGGATCGCGCCGAACGGGAAGCCCAGGAACGGGCCGCGCAGCCACGGCTTCCAGGTGCGCCGCAGGTCCTCGCGGCCCAGCCACGGACGCCCGACGGGCACCGGCCGGCCGGCGGTGCGGCGCAGGTGGGCGGCGACCCACAGGGCCTCGCCGATGGCGAAGAGGCCGACCGCGACGATGACGACGTCGATGCCGTCGGCGAGCTGGAGCGAACCGAAGGTGAGCCGCTGCTGGCCGGTGAGCTGGTCGAGGCCGACCAGGCCGAGGGTGAGGCCGATGAGCAGCGAGGCGACGCCGCGGATCCGGGAGGAACCGAGGACCGAGGTCACCGCGATGAAGGCGAGGACCATCAGCGCGAAGTAGTCGGGGGCGCCGATGTCCACCGCGAGGGCCGCGACGGTGGGGGCGAGGACGACCAGCAGCATCGTGCCGATCATGCCGCCGGCGAAGTGGCCGATGGCGGCGGCGGCGAGCGCCTGCGCGCCCCGCCCGGCCCTGGCCATCGGATGGCCCTCCATGGCGGCGACCACGGCCGCGCTCTCGCCGGGGGTGTTGAGCAGGATCGAGGTGGTGGAGCCGCCGAACATGGCGCCGTAGTAGATGCCCGCGAACATGATGAACGCGCCGGTCGGTTCGAGGCCGTACGTCACCGGGAGCAGCAGGGCGACGGCCATCGCGGGGCCGATGCCGGGCAGCACGCCGATCGCGGTGCCGAGGAGCACGCCGACGGCGGCCCACAGCAGGTTGACCGGGGTGAGGGCGGTCCCGAAGCCCTCCATCAGGGAGTTCAGGGATTCCATGGGTCAGAGCACTCCCATCAGCGGGCCGCCGGGCAGCGGAACGCCCAGCAGGCGGTCGAAGACGCCGTAGGTGAGGAGGGAGAGGACGGCCGCGATCAGCGGGTCGCGGGCGGGGTGGCGGCTGCCGAGGGCGTAGGCCGCGCCCCAGAAGAGCAGGGCGCCGGCGACCGGGAAGCCCAGCGGGCCGATGAGGACGGCGAAGCCGAGGAAGACGCCGACGAGGAGGAGGACGGTGCGCCAGTCGGCGGGGGCCGCGAGGTCGATGTCCTCGCCGCCCTCGGCCTCGCCCCGGCCGCCGTGGAGCACGTCGAGGGCGAGGAGGACGGCGACGACCAGGAGGCCGCAGCCGACGAGGAGGGGGACGGTGGCGGGGCCGACGGGGCCGCGCGCGGAGACGTCGACGTCGAGGGTGAGGGCGTCGGTGAGGACGAGGACGCCGAGCAGGAACAGCAGGGCGCAGACGCCCAGTTCGGAACGGGAGCCGGGCCGCTCTCCGGGGTTCGTGGTCACAGTCCCAGCTCCTTCAGCACCGTGTCGACGCGGGCGTTCTGTTCGGTGAGGAAGGCGCCGAACTCCTCGCCGGGCAGGAAGGCGTCGGTCCAGCCGTGGGTCTTCAGGGACTCGCGCCACTGCGGCGAGCCGTGCAGCTCGGTGACGAGGGTGACGAGCCGGTCCCGCTCGGCGTCGGTGAGGCCGGGCGGGGCCACGATGCCGCGCCAGTTGGTGAACTCGGTGTCGAGCCCGGCCTCGCGGAGGGTGGGGGCGTCGAGGCCGGGGACGCGCTCGGCGCCGGTGACGGCGAGGAGGCGCAGCTCGCCGGCCTCGATCTGGTCGAGGTACTCGCCGACGCCGGAGACGCCGAAGGCGACCTTGGAGCCGAGGATGGAGGCGAGGAGTTCGCCGCCCCCGTCGAAGGGGACGTAGTTGACGTCCTTCGGCGGGATGCCGGCGGCCCGGGCCATCAGCATCGGCGCGAGGTGGTCGGGGCCGCCGGGCGAGGAGCCGCCGCCGACGGGCAGCTTCCCGGGGTCCTCCTTCCAGGCCGCGAGCAGCTCCTGGATCGTCCGGTACGGGGAGTCCTTGGAGACGACGACGATGTCCTGCTCCTCGGTGAGCCGGGCGATCGGGGTGGTGTCGGCGAGGGTCCTGGGGGTCTTGTTGGTGTGGACGGCTCCGACGACGCCGAGCCCCATCGACATGGCGACGCGGCCGTCGCCGCGCTCGCCGACGAGCCGGGTGAGGCCGACGGTGCCGCCCGCGCCGGGCAGGTTGAAGACCTCGATGTCGCCGGTGAGACCGGCCTCCTCGGCGTTCTTCGCCGCGGTGCGGGCGGTGATGTCGTAGCCGCCGCCGGGAGTGTTGGGGACCATGATGCGCAGGCCGGGGATGTCGGTGCCGGTGTCGGGCCCGCTGCCGGGGGTGAGCAGCGGCGGTCCCACGAGCACCAGCAGCGCCGCCCCGAGCAGGGCGAAGGGGGTGCGAAGACGCAACGGGGCAGCCTCTCGGTGGATGAGCGGTGGTGGGGGGTGCCCACATGTTGCCCGCGCGTGAGGAAGCTGTCGCCCTTCCGCAACCAACGGACGTTGTGGTCCTTGCGGTCGCGACCTACCGTGTCCGGCGTGACGAAGGTGCTGGTGGTCGACGACGACTTCATGGTGGCCAAGCTGCACAGCCGCTACGTGTCGGCCGTGCCGGGCTTCTCCGTCGTCGGTGTCGCGCACACCGGCGCGGAGGCGCTGCGCGCCGCGCACCGGCTCCGCCCCGACCTGGTCCTCCTGGACGTCTTCCTGCCGGACATGGACGGCATCGGGGTGCTGCGCGAGCTGCGCGGGGCGGGCCTCGCGGTGGACGCGCTCTTCATCACGGCGGCGCGGGACGCGGGTGTGGTCCGGGCGGCGCTGCGGGCCGGTGCCCTGCACTACCTGATCAAGCCCTTCCACCAGGCGGCCCTGCACGAGCAGCTGCGCCACGCCGCGTCCCTGCGCAGCCGCCTCGACGGCCTGGACGAGGCGCGCCAGGAGGACGTGGACCAGATCTTCGGCGCCCGCCCGCCAGGCTCCCGCGAACTCCCCAAGGGCCTGGCCCCCCACACCGCCGACCTCGTCGAGGGCATCCTCCGCGCCCACCCCGAGGGCCTCTCGGCCACGGAGTGCGCCGAAGCCGGAGCCCTCTCCCGCGTCAGCGCCCGCCGCTACCTCGAACACTTCGCGGCGACGGGCCGCGCCGAGGTGACGCTGCGGTACGGGGGGACGGGACGGCCGGAGCGGCGGTACCGGCCGGCGGGGTGAAGGGGGTTAGGGGGTGCGCGCGGCGTTCCGGTACTGCTGGAGGAGTGCCTCGGCGCTCACCGTCCAGGGGTGGGCAGGACCCAGTAGGCGGATCCGACCCTCCACCACCGTCTCCAGCTGCTCGACCGCTTCCTCGTATCGCTCCAGAGCGGCGAGCACGGTGCCGAGCAGCTCGCGCGCGCTGAGTACCGCGGGATGGCCCGGAACGACGCGCTCGTGCCCGGCCACGGCCTCACGGGCGTGAGGCAGCGCCTCCGTCCACCTGCCCGCGGTGGAGAGCGCGAGCGCGTAGTTCTGCTCGGTCCCGAATCTCATGAGGTGGTCGTCCCCCATGATTCTGCGCCAGTCCTCGATGACGGTGGGACCTGTCGCAATGATCTCGTCCCTCTCGGGCAGGGCGGCCACGTAGGGGTTGCCGGGGTGGCCGACCGCTCCCAGGAGGTACGTGCGAGCGAGGAGCGTGAGCGGGTGGGTTCGTCCGAGGATGGTCTCCCGGCCTTGAGCCCCTCGCACCTTCAAGCTCCACGACTCCTCGAACCGGCCGAGGTTGCTGAGCGAGAACGAGAGGTGCAGGCCTGCGTTCAGGGTGTCGAGAGCGTCGGGTCCGAGGGTGCGCTCACACGCGTCGAGCACCTCCCGGTACACGCTTTCGGACTCCTCGAACCGCCCGAGCCGGAGAAGGGCTCGCCCCACTCGCATGCGCATCCTGAGAACGGACACGTTGTCGGCCGACAGGGCGGAGGTGAGGACGTCGAGGGCTTCCCGTGCCAGGGTGAGCGCGGAGCCGTAGTCCCCCGACCGGTGCGTGGCGATGACGAGCCGGAGGGCGCAGTCGGCGGCATCCTCGACGGCGGCCGCGCCGACCTCCCAGCCGACCAGTCGCCGCAGGAACGCGATGACGTGCGGAGCGAGCAGGATCACCGCGGGATCCTGCTCCCCCCGCTCCGGCACCTCCGGCAGAACGGCCTTGAGGAGGCGGACGGCGGTGGCGGCGAGCCGCTCGCGCTGGTCCTCGGGGGTCGCCCGGGCCACGCTGTCGAGGACGATGCCGTGGACCCGCAGGCAGCGCACCCGGCCCGGGACGAGTTCGGCCAGCGAGTGGTCGAGGAGGCCCCGGAGGGCGGATTCGACGCGGGTCGGGTGCAGTTCCGCGCCGAGGCCGGCGCCGGCGAGGAGCGCGAGCGGGAGGGGGTCGCCGGCCCAGCAGGCCAGCAGGCGCAGCAGGGCGGTGGCCTCGGGGAGGCCCTGGGCGGCGAGGGCGTCCAGGGACAGTTGCCAGGTGCGGCTGAGCAACTGGCGTGATTCCGCACCGGTTTCGGCACCCTGGTCGAGGAGTTCGATGGGGTGGTGGCCGGCCGCGCCGTCGAGTCCGCGCCGGTAGGCGGCGAGGTCCCACGGGTCGAGGATCTGGTGGGCGAGGAACCCGCCGGCGAGGGTGAGCGCCAGGGGGAGCCGCCCGAGGCGGTCGGCGACCTCCGCCGCCTCCTCCGCGCTTCCCGCGTGGGGAGCGAGGTCCTGGAGGACGAGCGCGGCGTCCTGGCGCGGGAGGACGCCGAACTGGAGGAGTTCGGCCCCCGGCCACCAGTGGGCCGCCGCCTGGCGGGTGGTGACGACGACGGTGCCGGCGGGGCTGGTGCGCAGCCATCCCCCGTCGCGGAGGACGGCGGGGGTGTCGGCGTTGTCCAGGACGAGCAGCCAGGGCTGGTCGGAGGCGTCGAGGTGGTGCCAGACGAGGTCGGCGGCGGGGCGCAGCCCGCTGCGCGCGCCGGTGAGTTCGGCGTCGGTGGCGCCCCGGTCGGCGGCGACGGCGAGCATGCCGGCCCGCAGGGAGGCCGGATCGGAGGCGTTGACCCAGAAGCCGATCCGGCCCGCGCGGTCGACGGCGTGGCGGAAGAGGGTGTGGGCGACGGCGGTCTTGCCGCAGCCGCCCATGCCGTGGAGGACGTGGACGCTGTTGCCGGCGCCGGGCTCGACGGCGGCCCGCAGGCGGTCCATCTCGCCGACGCGGTCGCGGAGCACGACGGGGGGACGCCCGACGGCCGGGTGGCGGACCGAGTCGGGGCCTTCCGCCCATGCGGGGGCGTGGTGGTGGTGCTCGACGATGTGCTGGTCGCCCGTGGCCTGGTACACCCGCCCGTATCCGTCGGCCCGGCCCTCGTTGGCGCCGGTCATGAGCGGCCGATGTGCTGGTCGCGGCCCGCCTGGTAGACCCGGGCGTGTCCGGAGGCGGTGGCGTGCTGGGTCACCGCGGGGGCGTCGGGGGTGACGGGGCGGAGGTCGTCGAGGAGTGCGCGGAGCACCGCGGCCTCCTCGGGGTGGGCGACGAGGAGCCGGCGGATGCGGCCCTGCCATTCCGCGCCCAGTTCGCCGTCGGTGTCCGGGTCCCCGGCGGCCCGTGCGGCCAGCAGGTCCGTGCGGGTGGCCTCCAGTTCGGCGGAGATCGCCTCGGCCCGCTGCGGCTCGGCCCGGCGCCACAGCGAGGTGATGCCGTCGCTGACGCGCTGCCAGGCCTCGGTCGTCAGCAACGTGACCAAGGTCGTCCCCGCCGTGCCCGCGAGCACCGCCAACTCCGCGTCCATGAAGCGTTCCTCCCCGTCGATTCCGCTCGCCGGCCAGGCTATCCGGGCGGCCCCGGACTCCACAGCGGATTCACGCCCCTCGCGGCCGGCGGCGCCGGGGCTGTCTGAGCCGGTTCTTAGCGGTGCCTTAAAGCGGTCCTAAGGATCGTGGTCCGCCGGTCCGTGCGGGCCTTTTCGCGGTTCCGGAGGGCTAGCTTGCTGGTCAACCCCCCGCTCGCCCTCGTGAAGGAGTCGTTCCCCCATGACCTCACGCCGTATGCTCACGGCCTCCGCCGCCGTTCTGGTCCTGTCCGGTCTCTCGGCCGGGCCCGCCTTCGCGCACGGGTCGATGACCGATCCGGTGAGCCGGGTCGCGGCCTGTTACGCGGAGGGGCCCGAGTCGCCGTCGTCGGAGGCGTGCAGGGCGGCGGTGGCGGCGAGCGGGGCGCAGGCGTTCTACGACTGGAACGCGGTGAACATCGCGAACGCGGCGGGGCAGCACCGGCGGCTGATCCCGGACGGGAAGCTGTGCAGCGCGGGGAACGAGAAGTACCGGGGGCTCGACCTCGCGCGGGCGGACTGGCCGGCGTCGAAGCTGACGGCCGGGAAGCACACCTTCCGGTACAAGGGGACGGCGCCGCACAAGGGGTCGTTCGCGCTGTACGTGACGAAGGACGGGTACGACCCGACCCGGCCGCTGACGTGGTCGGACCTGGAGGCGGAGCCGTTCGTGACGGTGACCGACCCGGGGATGCAGGGCGGCGACTACGTCTTCGAGGGGACGGTGCCGGAGAAGTCGGGCCGTCACCTGATCTACTCGATCTGGCAGCGGTCCGACTCCCCCGAGGCGTTCTACACCTGCTCCGACGTGGTGTTCGGGGCGGAGCAGCAGGGTGGCGGCGGTACGGCTCCGACGGCGCCGGCCACCGCGTCGGGCGCCCCCTCGGGCGCTCCGTCGGAGGCCCCCTCCGCCACCGGGGCGCCGTCCGCTCCCGCGCCGGCCGCCTCCGCGCCCTCCGAGGAGCAGATCGAGGCGGGCCGGGAGCGGTCCACGGTCGAGCACGGCGGTCACGGGGACGCCGACGCGTCGACGGGTCCGGACGCGGGGGCGTCGCCGTCGGTGGCCGCGTCCCACGCCCCGGCGGCCGCCGGGGAGGCGGTGGAGCTGGCCGAGACCGGCGGCGACGCCGTCACGCCGTACCTCGCGCTGGGAGGTGCCGGGGTGCTGGCGGCCGGCGCGGCCGTGCTGTTCGCGGCCGGCCGGCGGACCCGGCGCGGCTAGCCGACCGCGGACAGGCAGGTGGTCGGGGTGGCGTGGGCCGGGTCGAGGGCGTTGGCGACCTCGTGGAAGGCGACCCGGTCCACCGTGCCGATGGCCACGTGCTCGGAGAGGTCGAGGGCGCACTTGTCCTGGATGAGGACGTTGGTGACGTCCGGTCCCGAGAGGAACTGCGTGCGGTACGGGGTGACCACCTCGTCGTACCGGGTGGCGATGACGTGGTAGCGGACGCCGGGCACGGTGTCGCCGCCCTCGTTGAGCTTCGTGAGGAAGGCCGAGCCGGCGATCTGGTCGGCGAGGCCCGGGGTGGACTCCTTGAGCAGGTCCTCGGCGCCGGGGAAGTGCGGCAGCAGCTTGGTGAGGCCGAGCAGGGTGGTGCCGTGGTTGTCGGGGGCGATGCCGACGAGCGCGTTCACCTTCTCGGCCCCGCCGAGGAACTTGAGGTACCAGCGGGGCATCATGCCGCCCTGGGAGTGTCCGACGAGGTCGGCCTCGGGGGCGCCGGTGGCGGCGAGGACCCGGTCGACGAAGGCGTCGAGCTGCCCGGCGGACTGCTCGATGGGGCCGAGGCCGTGGAAGAAGGGCACGTTCGGCAGCCGGCCGTAGTCGAGCGAGTAGACGCAGTAGCCGCGGTTCACCAGGTAGGGGGCGAGGGCAAGCCAGTTGTCGACGGAGTTCCCGAAGGTTCCGTGGACGAGGACGACCGGGCGCGGGTGGGCGGCGGAGGGCTTGCAGGTCCAGTCGTTCCAGCCCCGGCTCGGGGCGGCGGCCTGGGCGGTGGCGGTGGGGGCGAGGACGGCGGCGACGGCCAGGAGCAGGACGGTCAGCGCTCTGGCGAGGCGCTTGCCGAGGGTCCGGGGACCCTGGGGGCTCTGGGGGTTCCGGGGCAGCATCGGGCGATCTCCTTGCGGCTCAAGGGGATGGTGGGGGTGCTGTGCCCTGCGGTCCGGACCACAAGTGGGGATGCTCTCCGGCCAAGTTACGCACGGGTGTTACCGACTGGGAAGTTACGCGTCGGTAAAAACTGGTGTGTCGTCAGCACCCCGCCGTACGCAGGGCGTTCGGCCCCGCCCCACGGCCCGGCCGACGGACTGGTCGACGGGCCGGACGGCGAGAGCCCGGGCTTCGGCGGTCCGGTGCGCCGGGTGCGCCGGACGCGCCGGACTCGCCCGGCGGGCCTCCCCGTCAGCCGTTCGGCCCCTCCCCACCTGCGGGAACGCCGTCTCCGCCGGAACCTGGGGGACATGAGTCTCGTCGACGAACTGAAAAGCGCCGTCACCCCCCGAGCCGCCCTGCTCGTCGTCGGGGTCTTCGCCCTCCAGCTCCTCTTCATCACCTCGTACGTCGGGGCCCTGCACAACCCGAAGCCGACGGACGTGCCCTTCGGCGTGGTCGCGCCCCAGCAGGTCTCCGCCGGTCTGCTGAAGCAGCTGGAGGCGCTGCCCGGCGATCCGCTCGACCCGCGGACGGTCGCCGGCGCGGACGAGGCCCGGGACAAGATCATGAACCGGGAGATCGACGGGGCCCTGATCGTGAACCCGGCGAGCCGCACCGACACCCTGCTCGTCGCCTCCGGCGGCGGCACCGTGCTCTCCTCCGCCCTGGAGAAGATCTTCACACAGGTGGAGGAGGCCCAGCGGCGGGAGCTGCGGACGGTCGACGTGGCCCCCGCCTCGCCGCAGGACTTCGACGGGCTGTCGGCCTTCTACCTGGTGGTCGGCTGGTGCGTCGGCGGCTACATCTGCGCCGCGATCCTCGCCATCAGCGCCGGCTCGCGGCCGGCCAACCGGGAGCGGGCGATCATCCGGCTCGGTGTCCTCGCGCTCTACTCCGTCCTCGGCGGTCTCGGCGGCGCGGTGATCGTCGGCCCGATCCTGAACGCCCTGCCCGGCTCGGTCGCCGCCCTGTGGGGGCTGGGCACCCTGGTCGTCTTCGCGGTCGGCGCGGCGACCCTCGCGCTCCAGTCGGTCTTCGGGATCGTCGGCATCGGCCTGGCGATCCTGCTCGTCGTGGTGCTGGGCAACCCCAGCGCGGGCGGCGCCTTCCCCGCGCCGATGCTGCCGCCGTTCTGGAAGGCGATCGGCCCGGCCCTGCCGCCGGGCGCCGGCACCTGGGCGGCGCGCTCGATCGCGTACTTCAAGGGCAACGACATGACCGCGTCGATGCTGGTGCTCTCCGCCTGGGCGGTGGTCGGCAGCGCGGTGACGCTGGTGCTGTCCTCGATGAGGCGCAAGCCGGAGGGCGAGCCGATCGCCGCGGAGCTGGACGAGGTCAAGGGCTGACCGCCCGGCGCACGCGCGAGGAGGCCCCCGCCGCGGCGGGGGCCTCCTCGCGCGTCCGGGGGCTACTTCCCGTAGTACGCCCGGGTCATCAGCTCCTTCATCTCGTCGATCATCGGCATCCGCGGGTTGGCCGGGGCGCACTGGTCGGCGTAGGCGTTCATCGCCTGCCGCGGCAGGGCCTCCATGAAGGCCGCCTCGTCGACGCCCTCGTCCCGGAAGCCGGCCGGGATGCCGCACCGCTCGCGCAGCTCCTCGACGGCCCGGGCGTAGGACTCCACGCCCTCCTCGGGCGTCGCGGCCGGCAGGCCGAGCGTCCGGGCGATCTCCTGGTAGCGCTCGGGGGCGCGGTAGACCTCGGCCTTGGGCCACGGGACGGCCTTGTGGGTGACGGTGCCGTTGTGTCGGATCACGTGCGGCAGGAGCAGCGCGTTGGTGCGGCCGTGGGCGACGTGGAAGGTGTTGCCGAGGGTGTGGGCCATGGCGTGGACCAGGCCGAGGAAGGCGTTGGCGAAGGCCATGCCGGCGATGGTGGAGGCGTTGTGCATCTTCTCGCGGGCCTCGGGCGCCTTCGCGCCCTCCTTCACGCAGGTCTCCAGGTTCTCGAAGATCAGCCGGATGGCCTGGAGGCACTGCCCGTCGGTGAAGTCGTTGGCGTAGGCCGAGACGTACGCCTCGGTGGCGTGGGTCAGGGCGTCGAAGCCGGAGTCGGCGGTGACGGTCGGCGGGAGGTGCAGCGGGAGGACCGGGTCGACGATGGCGACGTCCGGGGTGAGGGCGTAGTCGGCGAGGGGGTACTTCTGCGCGGCCTCCGGGTCGGAGATGACGGCGAAGGGGGTGACCTCGCTGCCGGTGCCCGAGGTGGTCGGGACGGCGACCAGCCTGGCCTTCTCGCCGAGCTTCGGGAAGCGGTAGGCCCGCTTGCGGATGTCGAAGAACTTCTCCTTGGTGTCCGCGAACTCGACCTCGGGCCGCTCGTACATCAGCCACATGATCTTCGCCGCGTCCATCGGGGAGCCGCCGCCGAGGGCGACGATGGTGTCCGGCCGGAAGTCGCGCATGGCGGCGGCGCCGGCCCGGACGGTGGCGAGTTCGGGGTTGGGCTCGACGTCGTCGACGACCTGGATCGCGACGGGCTCGGCGCGCCCGTCGAGGATGTCGGTGACCTTCCGGACGAAGCCGAGCTCGCGCATGGTCCGGTCGGTGACGATGGTGACCCGGTGGACGTCCTCCATCTCGCCGAGGTAGCGGATCGCGTTGCGCTCGAAGTAGATCTTCGGCGGGATCTTGTACCACTGCATGCTGGTGTTGCGCCGTCCGATCCGCTTGATGTTGATCAGGTTCACCGCGGTGACGTTGTTCGAGACGGAGTTGTGCCCGTAGGAGCCGCAGCCGAGGGTGAGCGAGGGGAGGAAGGCGTTGTAGACGTCGCCGATGCCGCCGAAGGTGGAGGGGGCGTTGACGATGACGCGGACGGCCTTGACCCGCTTGCCGAACTCCTCGGCGAGCGCCTCGTCCTCGGTGTGGATGGCGGCGCTGTGTCCGAGGCCGTGGAACTCGACCATGGCGGCGGCCAGTTCCAGGCCCTGCTCGGTGGAGCCGGCCTTGAGGGCGGCGAGGACGGGGGAGAGCTTCTCGCGGGTGAGGGGTTCGTTCTCGCCGACCTCGGCGCACTCGGCGAGCAGGATCGAGGTGCCCTCGGGGACCTGGAAGCCGGCCTGTTCGGCGATCCACACCGGGGACTTGCCGACGACGGCCGCGTTGAGCCTGGCCCCGCCGCAGTTGCTGCCGTAGGCGGTGGTGCCGAAGAGGTACTCCTCCAGCTTGGTCTTCTCGGCGGCGGTGACGACGTGGGCGCCGAGCCGCTCGAACTCGGCGATGCCCTCCTCGTACACCTCGGCGTCGAGGATGACGGCCTGCTCGGAGGCGCAGATCATGCCGTGGTCGAAGGCCTTGGAGAGGACGATGTCGTGGATCGCCCGCTGGAGCCTGGCGTCCTTGGCGACGTAGGCGGGGACGTTTCCGGCGCCGACTCCGAGGGCGGGCTTGCCGCAGGAGTAGGCGGCCTCGACCATCGCGTTGCCGCCGGTGGCGAGGATGGTGGAGACGCCGTCGTGGCGCATGAGGAGGCCGGTGGCCTCCATCGAGGGCTCCTCGATCCACTGGACGCAGTCGGCGGGGGCTCCGGCGGCGACGGCGGCGTCGCGGACGATCCGGGCGGCTTCGGCGGAGCAGTGCTGGGCCGAGGGGTGGAAGGCGAAGACGATCGGGTTGCGGGTCTTGAGCGCGATCAGCGCCTTGAAGACGGTCGTCGAGGTGGGGTTGGTGACGGGGGTCATCGCGCAGACGACGCCGACGGGCTCGGCGATCTCGGTGATGCCGTTCAGTTCGTCGCGGGAGACGACCCCGGCGGTCTTGAGCCCGGCCATCGAGTTCGTGACGTGCTCGCAGGCGAAGAGGTTCTTGACGGCCTTGTCCTCGAAGAGCCCGCGGCCGGTCTCCTCGACGGCGAGCCGGGCCAGTTCGCCGTGGGCGGCCAGTGCGGCGAGGGACGCCTTCCTGACGATGTGGTCGACCCGCTCCTGGTCGAGGGCCTCGAACCCGGCGAGCGCCCCGAGCGCCCGTCCGACGAGCCCTTCCACGATCTCCTTGGCCTCCATGACGGGCCCTCCTTCACCGGTCCCTTGTTTCTTCGACGTCTCCATTCGACACCCGGTGACCTGCGAGAAGGGGCGCGGAAAGACCCTTGGGACGGGGCCGGAAGTCCTTTTGTGAACAGATTCACAAGATCTTGGACGGGGAGGCCCCCGGCCGTCGGAACCCCTGCCCCGGCCGGGGGCCTCCCGCGCGGATCAGCGGATCAGCGGATCAGCGGATCAGTAGAGGCTGACCCCGTACTTGGCCAGGGCCTCCGGCACCGGCTGGTAGAAGGTGGTGCCGCCGGTGGAGCAGTTGCCGCTGCCGCCGGAGGTGAGGCCGAGCGCCTTGGTGCCGTCGTACAGCGCGCCGCCGGAGTCGCCGGGCTCGGCGCAGACGTTCGTCTGGATCATGCCCTTGACCGTGCCGCCGCCGGAGTAGCGGACGGTGGCGTTGAGGCCGGTGACGGTGCCGCTGCGGGTGCCGGTGGTGGAACCGGACCGCTTGACGGACTCGCCGACGTAGGCGTCGGCGGCGGTGAAGCCGCCGGTGTGGGCGAGCGAGGCGTTGTCGTAGCGGACCAGGGCGTAGTCGTTGCCCGGGAAGCTGGAGCCGACGGTGGCGCCGATCAGGGTGGACTGGGCGGAGTTGGCGTACCAGGTGTTCACCACGTTGCCGCAGTGCCCGGCGGTGAGGAAGTAGTACGTGCTGCCGCTGCGGACATTGAAGCCGAGCGAACAGCGGTAGCCGTTGCCGTAGATGGCGTCACCCGCCCCGAGCAGGGGCTTGAAGACCCCGGAGTCGCGCTGGACGCGCAGGGCGCCGGCGTCGGCGCCGGCCGCCGCGCGGATCTTCGCGAGCCCCGCTTCGGAGACGGTCGAGTCTGCGGTGACGACGACCCGGTCGGCGGCCTCGTCCACGTACCAGGCGATGCCGCCGACCCCCGCGGCGTCGACCGCGGACTCGGCGCGGGCCAGCTGGGCGGCCGCGGCCGGACCGGGGGCGGGGGCGGCCTGGGCGCCGGGGAGTCCGAGGGCGGTGACGGCCGCGAGTCCGGCGGCGACGGCGAGCAGACGGGTGCGCTTGATCCTCACTGTGCTCCTCACATCCTTCTGGGAAAAGCGGAGGGGGCCCGGGGGGTGAGAGGCCCGTGAGGCGGGGTAGGGTGACGTGTCCCTGACATCCACCGTGAGCGATGGTGCCTCCTCCCGGCGTGACGCACAAGACCGCCGCACGCGCGGGCGCCCCGGCCGCACCGGTCCGGGGCACCCGTCGTCCGGATTCCGGAGGGCCGCCGGTCAGTCGGTCAGCACCCGCCGCTCCCCCGCCTCCACGGCGAGGTCCAGCGTGTTCCCGGGCGGCGGGAACGGGCAGATGAAGTGGTCGGCGAAGGCGCACGGCGGAAGCAGCGCGCGGTTGAGGTCCACCGTCACCGCGCCGTCCTCCGCCGGCGCCTCCGGACGCAGGAAGCGGAACCGGAAGGTGGACTCCCCACTGGTGGCGTCGGCGAAGACCGCCCAGAGCGTGCCGTCCTCCTCCACCGCGACCCGGAGCGCGTGCACCCGCCCGTCGAGCTCGAAGACGACCTCGCCGAAGAGCCCGAGCCCGCGCTCCCTGCCGTCCGCGTTCTCCACACGGACGCTGCGCGGCTCCTCGTACGGCCGGTAGACCCCCGGCACCGCCCAGCGCGGGTCGTACGGCGTGGCCTCGATGCCCCGGAAGGCCCGCCGCGCCGGGGCGCCGGGGTCGAAGTCCCGTACCGCCCACAGCCCTTCGCGGCGCAGCACCATGAGCCGGCGGTCCGCCGCCCCGACCCGGGACTCGTGGACCGGCGCGTGGTCGGCGGTGAGCCGGACGGTGCCGGCGAAGGGCTCGCCGTCGACGGTGAGTCCGTCCCCGGCGTCCGCCGTCAGGACCACCTCGTCGCCGTCCTCCCGCCACTCCCCCGGCAGGCCCGGCAGCCGGCCGTCGGGGAAGTCCGCGAGCCAGTGGGTGCCGGTGAGGGAGAGCGGGCCGTACGGGGAGGCCACCGCCGCCTCCCGCCGCTCGTGCCAGTTCCGCCAGTCCGCCGCGCGGGGGTCCGTGCCGTCGGTGGCGCCGGGGACGCGGCTGTCGTGCGTGTCGCTCATGGTGTTCCACCCTTCCACACCGGCGCCGGAAGCCCCGGGTGCGACGCCGTCCCGCAGGAGGGCGAGGGCGGCGAGGGCCGCGGCGTCGTTCTGCGCGAAGGCGGGGCCGCCGCTCCGGGGCCGGGTGAAGCCGCCGCCCACCCCCGCGGTGGTGTACGGGCCGAGGGCGATCCGGCGCGGGTGCGGGCGGCCGTCGCGCTGGAGGATCCGCCCGTCGGCGGGGTCGACGGCGAGCAGCCCGCCGGGGGTGGCCTCGGCGCCGTCCTCGTACAGCCCGCGCAGCAGCGGGCTGGCGGTGCGCAGGACGGTGGCGGGGTCGAGCCGGGCCTCGACGAGGGCCCGGGCGGTGGCCGCCCCGGGCACGGCGGGCGAGGAGGCCCGGAAGACGCCGTGCCGCTCGTCGGCCACGACGGTGAGGCGGGGGCCGAGGAAGCGGACCACGCCGGCCTCGGAGAGGGCGAGCAGCCGGCGCAGCCGGGAGCCGGGCGGGCCGGAGGCGAGGTGGCTGTAGAAGCCGTGCCACCAGGCGCCGGTGTCGACCCGGCGGGCGAGCCGGCCGAGCTGGCGGTAGACGGAGTCGAGGGCGGCGACGACGGCCGCGTCGGGGCTGTGGGCGGGGTCGTGACGGCGCGTCAGGCCGGCGGTGACGCGGGCGCGCAGCACGTCCTGGAGCGCGTCGGCGCTCGGGGCGCGCAGGCCGTCGAGCGGGTGGTCGAGGGCCTCGGCGTCGAAGCGGTCGGCGGGATCGGGGACGGCGGCGGCGACGAGCGCGGCGAGGGCGGGGCCGCCCGGCGGCACCGCGGTCCAGTCCGCCTCGAAGGCGGCCCAGGGGCGGGCGGTGCGCTCCGGGTGGGCGGCGAAGAGCCGGTGGTAGTGGGCCCAGCCGAGCTCCCGGGCGACGTGCGGCCACACGTCGCGCCGGAAGTCGAGCGGCCCGTCCCCGGCGAGCAGGGCGTCGACCCGGTCGGGGCCGAAGAAGCGGGGCAGCGGGGGCCGTTCGCCGTCGAGGACGTAGCCCGTCTTGGCGTGGTACGGGACGCCCCTGCGGGAGCCGGCGTACAGCACCGGTTCCCGGCCGGAGGGCACGTACACGGGAGCCTCCTCGGGGCCCTCGTACCGGCCGCCGCGCCCCTCGGTGAGCAGCACCATCAGGTCGACGAAGGCGAGGCCGAGGCCCCGGACGAGGACGGGGCGGCCGGCCGGCAGGGCGGCGAGGTCGCGTTCGGCGGTGTGGCCCGGCGGCAGGTGGAGGAGGCCGTGGCGGGCGGCGAAGGCGGCCAGTTCCCGCTGTTCCGCGTCGGGTTCGGCGTCGAGGTGGCCGAGGGCGAGGACGACGAGGTCGGCGGGGAGGGGGTCGGCGCGGCCGGCCAGCAGGACGCGCTGCCGGCCCCGGAGCGGCCCCTCGACGCGCAGGGCGGTGGTGCGGTGCTCGTGGAGGGCGACGCCGGCGGGCAGCGCGTCCCGGACCCGTTCGTAGGCCCAGCGCAGGTAGGCGCCCTGCTCGGGGCGGGTGGCGAAGCGGCGGCCGTCGGTCCCGGCCCAGGCCGCGAGCGTGGGCCCGGGGCGCACCGGTCCCGCGAGGGGGACGGTGTCGTCGGTGAAGAGGGTCACGTCCCCGGCACGGGAGTTGGTCCAGAGCAGCGGGGACCGGTCGGTGCGCCAGATCCGGCCGGGCCCCGGCGGGTGCGGGTCGACCAGGTGGACGTCGAGCGGCCGGCCGCCGTACCGCCCGGGCAGGGCGGCGGCGAGCCGTTCCAGGAAGCCGGTGCCGCGCGGCCCGGCGCCGACGATCACCAGGGAGGCGGCGCTCATCGGACGGCCCCCTCCCCCGCTGCGGCGCCGGTCAGCAGCCGCAGTCGCAGCCGCAGTCGCAGCCGTCGCAGCAGCCGCCGTCCTCGCCTCCGCACGAGCAGCAGTTGGAGCAGCAGTCGCAGCCCTCGCAGCAGTCGCCGCAGTCGCACTGCTGGCAGAGGCCGTCCTTGCGCTCGCGGCTCCACGGGTCCTCGTAGGTGCCGCAGCACATCTGGCAGGTGCAGGCGAGTCCGGCCCAGACCGCGCAACCGGCGATCAGGCCGCGGCGGTTGCGGTGCGGCGGTCCCGGCGGGAAGCCGCCGCCACCGCCGCCGCCCGGGCCGGGGTTCCAGGGGCCGCCCGGGCCCGCCGGTCCGCCGGGGCCCGGGGCGTAGGGGTTGCCGGGCACGGGTCCGTTCGGCGCGTACGGGTTGCCGGGCACCGGGCCGTGGGCGTGCGCGGGGGCGCCGCCGCCGGCGCCGTGGGAGCAGGTGGTGGTGCCGAAGGCGCGGTCGACCGAGACGCGCAGCTCGTGGGCGAGGAGCTGGTGGACGAGCTTGCCGTCGGTGAACTCGGCGTCCCGCAGCGCCAGCCGGATGCCGTGCAGGGCGTCGTCGGCGAGCCGGCGGGCCTCCTCGCGGGAGGTGCCGGTGGCGGTGAGCGGGTTCCAGGCGCCGCTCTCCGCGTCGGCGCCCTGGTCCTCGACGGCGTCGAGGAGGTGGGCGAGCCGGCCGAAGAGCCGGCCCGCCTCGGCGAGCGGTTCGGCGTTGCCCGGCCGGCCGGCGAGGAGCGCGGTGTGCGCGAAGGCGGCGGCGGTGGCGGTCTCGGTGGGCTCGGTGACGACGAGGAGCGGAGTGCCGGGCCCGGCCAGGGCCTCGATCCCGGTCTGGCGGTCCACGGCGTCGACCAGGACGGCGGTGTCGAAGCCGACCGCGTGGCCCGCGCGGGCACCGGCCCTGTCCCAGGAGCGGGCGACCCGGCGGGCCGCCGCGGCGACCGGCCGGCGGGCCATCAGGCCGTCCCGGTCGGCGACGTGGTCGCGCACCTTGGCCGAGGCGAGGACGAGGGAGACCGCGGCGGCGAGCCGGGCGCCCTCGCCGCGCGCGACGGGCGCGGTGCGCATGGCGCGCAGCGGGCAGGGCCCCGCGGTGCGGCGGCCGGAGTCGGTGACGCCGGTCTGAGCCTCCGTCAGGACCGAGACGATGAGCCCGTCGTAGTTGGTGACGACCCGGGCGAACTGGCCGTGGTCGGCGCGCAGGGCCAGACACAGACCGCAGAGGTGGGCCATCCACTGGGTCTTGAGGTGGTCGGTGAGCCGGTGCGTGCAGGGTCTGACGATCCCGAACATTTCCATCCCCCGTGGTGCGGTGCGAGTGCGTGCCGCACGCGGAGCGCGCGGCGGGCCGCGCGGGGTTTCCAGGGGTGTTCCCGAGGAAGCGCCGGACGGCCTCGCGGCATCGTAGCGAGGGGGGCGTTCACCCGTACGCGCCCGGCGTCACCCTTCCGGACCGACTTTCATATTTTCAGCAACATGGCCCTTCGCCACGCCCCGCATACCCCAAGTTTCCTGACGTATCGCCAGAAAACGGGCCTCACGTTCTGCACCAGTACCGTCACGAATCCTCTGCGCGGCGCCTATCCACTTGGCGCGCGATCCGCATCATGGACGACGATAGGGATATGCGGAACCACAAGTGACCGCAGTGACCGCGTGAAAGGAGGCGTCCATGGGATCGGTGCGCAAGGCGAGCGCCTGGCTGGGACTCGTCGAGGACAACGACGAGCGTTACTACGACGACGAGTACGCCGACGGTGCCGAGAGCGGCGACGCCTGGGTGACGGACCCCCGGGTCCGGGTCGCCACCGACACCGCCGAGGAGCGGGGCCGCCGGATCGCCACCGTCTCGCCGGACGGCTTCCGGGACGCCCGGGGCATCGGGGAGCTCTTCCGGGCCGGGGTGCCGGTGATCGTGAACCTCACCGCCATGGAGTCGAACGACGCCAAGCGGGTCGTCGATTTCGCCGCCGGTCTCGCCTTCGGACTGCGCGGCTCGATCGAGCGCGTCGCGACCCGGGTCTTCCTGCTCACCCCCGCCGACACGGAGATCGTCAGCGGCGAGTCCGGCCGTCGCCGGCAGGACGGCTTCTTCAACCAGAGCTGACGCTCGCCACCTCCGCGGGCGGGCCCGCGCGCACCGCGGCACACCGCACCATCCCGGACCACCGACCGCTCCCGCACGACGCCTCCGGCCCGGACCCGCCCAGGGTCCGGGCCGGCCGTCGTCCCGGCGGATCCGGGCGGCGCGGCCCCGGCGGGCCCCGTCTCAGCGGGTCCGGGTGGCCGCGCCGCTCATCGTCCCCGCCGGGCCGCCGCCCGGCAGCGGCCGGAGAGGGTCCTGGGGCGCGGCGGTCCGCGCCGCGTCGGCCGGGGAGGCGACCGGCTGCCCGGGCACCACGGCCGGCCCGGCGGCCCCGTCCCGTACCGGAGCGGCCGCCGGCTCCGGAGCCGGCGCGGGAGCCGCGCTTCCGGCCTTCACCGCCGCCTCCGCCGCCCTCGCCTCGGCCGCCTCCTCCACCGCCGCCTCGACGTCCACCGGGCACTCCATCACCCGGGGCAGCCGCACGGCCATCGCGGCACCGGCGAGGAGCAGGCCCGCGCTGACGAAGAGCGTGAGGTGCAGCCCGTGGACGAAGGCGTGCCGGGCGGCCGTGTGCAGGGCCTCGCCGGCCGCGCCGCCGAGGCGTCCGGCCACCTGGTAGGCCTCGCCCAGCGAGTTCGCCGCGGCGTCGCTCGCCTCCGCGGGCACCCCCGGCACGTTCGCGAGGCCGGGGGCGTACGCCGCGTTCATGACGCTGCCGAGCAGGGCGATGCCCATGCCCGCGCCGAGCTGGTAGGAGGTCTCGCCGATCGCCGCCGCCCCGCCCGCGCTGCGCGGCGGCGCCTCGCTGAGCATCGACTCGTACGCCGAGAAGAGGGTCGTCTGGAGGCCGAAGCCGAGCAGGACGAAGCCCGCGGTGAGCAGCAGCGGCCGGTCGTGCTGGCCCATGAGCGTGAGCAGCAGCACCGCCGCCGCGGTGAGCAGGAAGCCCCAGCCGACCATCCGCCGGGGCCCGATCCGGCGCAGGGTGTACGAGCCGGTGGCGCCGGCCGCCATGGCGGCGAAGGTGAGCGGGAGGAGCCGCAGCCCGGTCTCCAGGGGGCTGAGTCCGAGCACCAGCTGGAGGTACTGGACGGCGATGAGCTCCAGGCCGACCAGGGCCAGCATGGCGAGGACGATGCAGCCGACGGAGGTGGTGAAGGCGGCCCGGGAGAAGAGCCGCATGTCGATCAGCGGGTGCGGCCTGCGCCGCTGGCGCCGGACGAAGAGGACCAGGAGCAGCGCCCCCGCGAGCAGGGGCCCGGCGGTGAGCGGGGAGAGCAGCGGTTCGCCCGCTCCGGCCCGCTTCACGCCGAGGACGCAGCCGAGGACGCCGGCCGCGGCCATCAGGGCGCCGAGGACGTCCCAGGGTCCTTCGGCGCTCCCCCGGGACTCGGGCAGGAGCCGGCGGGCGAGCGGCAGGATCAGCGCCATCAGCGGGATGTTGATGAGGAAGACGGAGCCCCACCAGTAGTGCTCGACGAGGAAGCCGCCGAGCACGGGCCCGGTGGCGGCGCCGATCGCGGCGACCGCCGTCCAGACGCCGATGGCGGTGGCGCGCTCGCGCCGGTCGGGGAAGACCGTGCGGATGATGGAGAGGGTCGCCGGCATGATCATGGCGCCGCCGACGCCGAGCAGCGCGCGGGCCGCGACGAGGACCCAGGGCTCGGTGGCGAGGGCGGCGACGGCCGAGGCGAGGCCGAAGATCCCGTACCCGAGGAGCAGCACCCGGCGCCGGCCGACCCGGTCGCCGAGGGTGCCGAAGAGGATCAGCAGCGAGGCGCAGACCAGGGGGTAGGCGTCGACGATCCAGAGCAGCTCGGTGGCGCCGGGGCGCAGGTTCTCGGTGAGCGAGGGGACGGCGACGTGGAGGATGGTCGCGTCGAGGGCGACCAGGAGGAGGCTGACGCAGAGGACGACGAGGACGGCCCAGCGGTTGGCGTCGCCACCGGCGGCGTTCCGTCCCGATCGGGCCGTGATCGTCCGCGACATGTACGTACCTCCAAGTGACGCTCTCGCTCTCGGCAGGCGCCGCCGACCTGGGCCGATGGGCCCGCGGCGGCGCGGCGAGGAGGGGCGAGTGAGCCGTCAGCGTACGCGAGGACGGGCCCCGTGAGGGTGGCGCACCTCTCACCCCGGCGAGGCTCCCGGTGTGGCGTACGCCACTCCACCCGCCCCGCGCGTCGCATGGAATTCCGCACGGACGGCTGTTTGAAGTAATTCCGTGCCATACAAACAGGCTTCCGGAATGACCCCCGGCGGCAATAGGGCTGAAGGTCATCGGATTTTCCGACGAGGTCCCGGAATGGCCGGGACGCCGAGCCCCGCTCCACATCACATCGTCATCACGAAGGGAGCGGATCGACCGGGTCGTCTCCTCACCCCCTGTAACGTCGATTGGGTGCGTACCGACATCTTTGCCCGGCTGGACCGGGAGCCGGTCCCGCCGAAGATAGAGGTCCCGCGGATGACCCGGACGCGTCTCGCCCTCTTCGGCGGGACGTCGGCGTTCTACCTCATCGTCGTGGTGGCGGTGCTGCTGTCCACCTGGCTGGTGACCCTCGACTGGAAGATCATGCTCTTCCGTCCCTACCAGCAGTGGCCGGAGCTGCACGCCTTCCTGGACTACTACGTCGTCCTCGGCCAGCGCGGCCCGACGGCGGTGATGGTCGCGGCCTGGCTGGGCTGGCGCTCCTGGCGCCAGCACACCCTGCGGCCGCTCCTCTCCCTCGGCGCGGCCCTGCTGCTCCTCAACGTCACCGTCGGCGCGGTGAAGCTCGGACTCGGCCGGCTCGGCCCCCACTACGCGACGCAGGTCGGCTCGGCCGAGCTGTTCGCGGGCGGCGACATATTCCCCTCCGGTCACACCGCGAACGCGGTGGTGACCTGGGGCATCCTGGCCTACCTCGCCACCACCCCGCGGGCCCGCCGCTACCTGTCGGCGCTCTCCGCCGTGGTCGCCCTCGGCGTCGGCCTCACGACGGTCTACCTCGGGACGCACTGGCTGAGCGACGTGCTGCTCGGCTGGGCCGCCGGCCTGCTGATCCTCCTCGCGCTGCCCTGGTGCGAGCCGGTCATCGCCGTGGTGGAGGCGTGGGTCCTGGCCCAGCGGGACCGGATCAGGGAGCGGCTGCGGGCCCGGCGCCGGCTGGTGCCGTCGCTGCCGGTGGCCTCCGGCGGGCCGCGCCTCTTCCCGGCCCCGGCGGACCGGGAGGAGCCCGCGCGGGAGCCCGTGGGGGCGGCGGCGAGCCACCCCCGGGCAGCCCGGAGCAGACCGTCGTCGGACCGGCTCACCGCCTGACCCGGCGACCGCGTGCGCACGCGAGGGGCCCCGGCCGCACCGGCCGGGGCCCCTCGCGTGCCGGGTCAGCCGATCCAGCAGCGGGTGACGGTGTCGTCCTCGACCTCGAAGTTGAGGCGCCCGGCCAGGTACTCCATGGTGACGATCGCGCCGGGCGGGAGGGCCCGGACGACGCGCCAGCCGCGGGTCCGGGCGAGCCGGGCGGCGCCGTCGGCGTCGAGACCCACATAGGACTCGGGCGCGTCTCGGGGCGGTTCGGGGCTGCGCGAGAAGGGTGCCATGGGGTTCACGTTAGTCCCCTCGCGGTCACGCTTGCGTCACAACTTCTCGACGGCCGGGCCACCGGCCGTGTCCTGAACGGAACGCCTGTTTCCGGCCGCTTCTCCGGTAATTCGAAAAGGCGGCCGGAGGTTCGCACGAACCGTTCGGGCGAATTCACCGGGCGGCCTCCCTTCCCGCCGAGGGAGCCCAACCAGCGAAATGTGCGCGGACCCGCGCGCGGCTCCCTCACCCTTCCCTTACACAATGCTTACGCTGACCGGACGCCGGAGAACGGAACACGGGGCGGAGGCACCGATGAGCACCGAGGCGGCGACCACCACGGCGGAATCGGGCGGGCGGGAGCGGCACGGCCGGATCCTGGTCGACTGGCTCACCACCACCGACCACAAGAAGATCGGGCACCTCTACCTGGCGACCTCGTTCGCCTTCTTCCTCCTCGCCGGCCTGCTGGCGATGGCGATGCGGGCGGAGCTGGCCCGCCCCGGGCTCCAGTTCCTCTCCAACGAGCAGTTCAACCAGGCCTTCACCCAGCACGGCACGGTCATGCTGCTGCTCTTCGCGACCCCGACCTTCGCCGGCTTCGCCAACGAGCTGGTGCCGCTCCAGATCGGCGCGCCCGACGTCGCCTTCCCGCGCCTCAACATGTTCTCGTACTGGCTCTTCCTCCTCGGCGGGCTGATGGCGGTCGGCTCCTTCCTCACCCCGAGCGGACCGCCCGACTTCGGCTGGACCGCCTACGCCCCGCTGAACGGCGCCGAGCGCTCCCCGGGGATCGGCGCCGACCTGTGGATCATGGGTCTCGCGCTCTCCGGCTTCGGCACGATCCTCACCTCGGTGAACTTCCTCGCCACCATCATCGGGATGCGGGCGCCGGGCATGACCATGTTCCGGATGCCGGTCTTCACCTGGAACGTCCTGTTCACCGCGGTCCTGGTGCTCGTCGCCTTCCCCGTCCTCGCGGCGGCGCTGCTCGCCCTGGAGGCGGACCGGCGGTTCGGCGCGCTGGTCTTCGCCCCCGGCAACGGCGGGGCGCTGCTCTGGCAGCACCTCTTCTGGTTCTTCGGCCACCCCGAGGTCTACATCATCGCCCTGCCGTTCTTCGGCATCGTCAGCGAGATCATCCCGGTCTTCGCCCGGAAGCCGATCTTCGGGTACCTGAGCCTGATCGCCGCCACCATGACGATCACCGGCCTGTCCGTGGTCGTCTGGGCGCACCACATGTTCGCGACCGGGGCGGTTCTGCTGCCGTTCTTCTCCTTCCTCTCCTTCCTGATCGCGGTGCCGACCGGGGTGAAGTTCTTCAACTGGACGGGGACCATGCTGCGGGGCTCGCTCTCCTTCGAGACCCCGATGCTGTGGGCGACCGGCTTCCTGGTGTCCTTCCTCTTCGGCGGACTGACCGGGGTGATCCTGGCCTCGCCGCCGATGGACTTCCACGTCACCGACTCGTACTTCGTCGTCGCCCACTTCCACTACACGGTCTTCGGCACGGTGGTCTTCGCGACCTTCGCCGGCTTCCACTTCTGGTGGCCCAAGTTCACCGGCCGGATGCTCGACGAACGGCTCGGGAAGATCCACTTCTGGACCCTCTTCACCGGCTTCCACCTCACCTTCCTCGTCCAGCACTGGCTGGGCGCGGAGGGGATGCCCCGGCGGTACGCCGACTACCTCGCCGCGGACGGCTTCACCGCCCTCAACACCGTGTCGACGATCGGGGCCTTCCTCCTGGGGACCTCGACCCTGCCGTTCCTCTACAACGTGTGGCGCACCTGGCGGTACGCGCCGCAGGTCACGACCGACGACCCGTGGGGCTTCGGGCGCTCCCTGGAGTGGGCCACCTCCTGCCCGCCGCCCCGGCACAACTTCACGGCCGTGCCCCGGATCCGCTCCGAGTCCCCCGCCTTCGACCTGCACCACCCGGAGTTCGCGGCCTACGACCGGGCGCGGATCCCGAACCCGCCGCCCGGGCGCGGCGCCTGAGCACGCGCCCCGGGCGGCGGGCCGCCGGCGGGGCCCGGGCGGAGCGACCGCGGCGTCAGCGCAGGCCGAGGCGGCGCAGGGCACGGCCCGCCGCGGCCTTGGCGGCGTACCCGGCGTCGATCGCCCGGCCCGTGCGGGCATGACGGACGGCGGCGGCCGGCGCGTGGGCGCGGCGGGGGCGGCGGCCGTCGAGCAGCCCGGTCCACAGCTCCTCGTGGCGCGCGGCGATCCGCGCCGGGTCGAAGCGCTCGGCGGCCGCGCGGGCCGCCCGGCCCGCCCTCGCCCGCAGCTCCTCGTCGGCCATCAGCTCGCGCAGCGCCCGGGCGACCGCGCCGGCGTCGCCGACGGGGACGAGCCGCCCGTCCACGCCGTCCTCGACGATCTCGCGCGGCCCGTGCGGGCAGTCCGCGGCGACCACCGGCAGCCCGCACCGCATCGCCTCCACGATCGCCATGCCGAAGGCCTCCCGCTCGGAGGTCACCGCCGCGATGGAGCCCTTCGCCCACTCCGGCTCCATGGGGTGGACCTGGCCCATCAGCCGGACCCGCCCGGCGAGCCCGCGGGCCTCGATCTGCCGGGTCAGCGGCCCGCGCAGGTCCTGCGCGGCGTCCCCGCTGCCGTAGATCCGCAGGCTCCACTCCGGGTGCTCGCCGGCCAGTTCGGCGAAGGCGTCGACGAGGACGTCGAACCGCTTGACCCGGGTGAGCCGGCCCGCCGCGACGACGACCCGCGCCGCGGGGTCGGCGGGCGGTCCGGCGGGGGCGGGCACGCCGTTGGGCACGGACTCGATCCGGACGGAGCCCGGCAGCCCGAGCCGCCGGTAGGCACGCGCGTCGGCCTCGGTGACGGTGGTGACGAGGTCGAGGAGCGCGTACTCGTGGGCGATGTCCCGGCGCAGCCGGCGGCTGTGCCCGTCGAGGACGAGGTGTTCCTGGGCGACGAGGAGGGGCCCGGGCCCGGCCTGCCGGGCCAGGTGCACGTTGAGCCCCGGCCGGGTGCCGACGACGACGTCCGCCCGCACCCCGCGCAGGTGGTCCCCGATCCGCGCGTCGGTCAGCGCGCTGTACTGCCTCCACCGTCCGTCGCCGCGGGGGAAGACCCGGGCGGGGAGGCGGGCGTCGGGGTGGTCTCCGTCGTAGTCCTGCGAGTCCTCCCGCAGGTCGACGAGGTGACGGAGGGTCACCTCGGACGGGAGGCCGAGGCGGGGGCGGTCGCGGTGGCGGAAGACCGAGACGATCTCCACCTCGTGGCGTTCCGCGAGCCGTTCGGCGAGCGTGAACGTGGTCCGGATCGTGCCGCCGTAGTGATAGCCGTTGTGGAGCAGGAAGGAGATGCGCATCTGCCGGTTCCCCCCGGTCAGTTGGTCGGTCGGGGCGACTGTACTGCTCCGGCCGCGCCCACCCTCACGGCCGGTAACCGAGCTGGGGGACGGTCGCGCAGTTCCGCGTCATCTCGCCCTGGCTCACCCAGCCGCGCCCGTCCCGCCAGCGGGCCACGGAGAGGCAGGTCTCGCGCTCGGCGGGCGGCCGCGCCAGGTGCTCGAAGCGGACCGGCAGCAGCAACCCCCGCGCGGTGTAAGGCTCCTGGCGGTTCAGGTACGCCTCGACGCACGTCCGGGTGAGTCCGCCCCGGTCGGGGCGGGCGAGGCAGGAGCGGGCCGCGTCGGTGAACCACATGGCGGCCGCCCATCCCTCCAGCTGCCACTGGGACGTCTCCCGGTCCCCCATGGCGGCCCGGAAGGCCCGGACCGCCGGGTGCCCGGTGTCCTCGAAGTTGCGGCTCGACCCGGTCACCCAGAGGGAGCCGCGGCAGCCCGGCGCGCGGGCGTAGGAGCGGGCGACGGAGGACGACCAGTTCTGCACGTTCGTCACCTTGGCGTCGACGCGGACGCCGAGCGCCTCCATCGCCTCGCACAGCCGGGCGTTGCCGTGGGCGTCCAGCGCGTCGAACACGAGGTCGACCCGGCGCTCGCGCAGGTCGGCGGCGACGGCCCGGAAGTCGGGCAGCGCGAAGGCGACCCGCTCGGTCACCACCCGGTAGCCCTCCGCGCGCAGCCCCCGGACGACGAGCCGGGCGTACGCGGCCGAGGCCGGCTGGTCGTACGCGACGACGGCGGCGGTCCGCGCGCCCCGCTCGCGCGCGAACCACCGGTACACCTCGGTCCCGCCGTACAGCACGCCGTCCCAGCCGGGCGCGGCGCCGGTGCGCGGGGCGGAGCTGCCGTAGAGGGAGTAGAGGTGCGGGTGCCGGACGGGCTCCCGCCCGGGTCCCTGGTGCACGAACTGCGGCGCGGCTCGCGCGTGTTCAGCGGGGAGGCGGCGGAGCGGCGTTTCTAGCCCGTCGGCTCAGAGGGGCGCGATCCGCAGCATCATGCCGACGTACAGGCGGTTGGGGTCGGGACCGATGACGCTCTTGTTGGCCGCGTAGAGGCGCTGCCAGCCGCCCTTGACGGCGAAGCGGCGGGCGATGCCTCCGAGGGTGTCGCCGGGCTGCACGGTGTGGACGCGGCCGCTGAGCCCGTACCGCTTGGAGCAGACGGGCCAGGCGCCCCAGCCCTGGACGCGCAGGACGTCCTCGGCGACGGTGATCTGCTGCTGCCGGGTGGCCAGGTCGGCGCGGCGGGCGTACTTGAGGCCGCCGAACTCGATCCAGGTCGGCTGCCAGAACTGGAGCCCGCCGTAGAAGCCGTTGCCGGTGTTGACGTCCCAGCGCCCGCTGCTCTCGCACTCGGCGACGCAGCCCCAGGGCCACTGGTCCTCGGCGCAGGCGTAGGCGGGGACGCCCGCCGGCCCGGCCGACGGGGGCGGCGGCACCGCGCCGGTCCCGGCGCCGGCGGCGTCCGCGCCGTCGCCCCGGGCCGCCTCCACGGCGGCAGCGGCGGCGGCGAGCGCGTCGGCGGCCTGCCCGGCGCCGGCCTCGGCGAGGGGCCCGGCGATCTCCGCCGCGTCCGGCAGCGCCGGTACGCCGGGGGCGCCGGGCGCTCCGGCGGTGCCGGGCCCGTCGTCGCCGGGTGCGGCGACGGCGACGGGCGCCTGGTGGAGGGCGAGCAGCGCCGCCGCGGAGGCCGCGGCGAGCGAGCCGGCTGTCCAAAATCGGATCATCGACATCGCCGCAGGCTAGGTCGGCCTCCGGGGAGCCGGCCCCGTGCCGCGCGGAACACTGTTCACTTCCCACCCGGTCGGAGGCACCCGCCTCCCGCGCTCCCCGCCCGCGCCGGCGGCAACTTGCCCGCCTTCCACGCGTGACCCCGCCCGCGCCTGACCCGTTGAACTCGGCATGAGACGCCCGGGAAAGGCCCGGGGTCCGTCCGTACCGACTCCAGGGAGCCCTCCGTGCCGCGCATGCTCGACGTCAGCGAGGACGTACGCGCCGAGATCGGCGACGAAGAAGCCGACCGGCTGCTCGCCGGCGACAACGCCCCGGGCAGCTACGACTGCACCTCCTGCCGCACGCCGGGCGACTCCGAGCAGGAGCGGACCAGCACGGTGCTGTTCGTCGGCGAGGAGACCGCGGTCCTCGCGTTCGCCCACGCCAGCTGCATCCCGTCGCAGGTCGTCCGGGTCGCCGAGGACCAGCTCCAGGGCGCCGTCGCCTCCATCACGGCCGCCGACGCCGCCGACGCGCTCACGGCCGCCCACCCCGAGCAGGCCGTGCTCGGCGTCACCAGCGGGCTCGTCCTGATCGACGGCGAGCTGCACCCGGCGCTGGTCGTGGAGCCGACCGCGCCGGTCGCCCGGCCCGGCTCGGGCGGGCTCACCGACGAGTTCCTGCCGCTCCTCGCCGAGCAGGGCTTCCACCGGGTCGACGACCTGAACACCCGGCCGGCTGCGCTGCCCGGCTGGTCGGTCCTGGTCGCCATGGGCCAGCTGCACTCGGTGCTCCAGCCCGGCGCGGGCGGCGCCGGCCAGACCGCCTGGTGGCAGGCGCACCAGCCGCTCCAGGTCACCGAGGGCTGGCGCGCGGCGGCCAACAAGTCGCACACGGTGCTCGTCTTCGCCGCCCCGGTCGGCTCCATCGGCCAGCAGCCGCGCGAGGACCTGCTGCGCGACGCCCTGGAGAAGGCCGCGGCGAACGGCCGCCTGGTCGCCGCGGCGATGCCGCTGGCCGGGACCTGATGGCCGACGGGCGTCCGGGGATAGGGCCGGCGCGGGGGCCGGGGGGCCCGACCGTGCCCCGCCCCCGGCGGGCCCCTCTTTCGGAGAGCCGCCCGCATCCGACGGACGGCGGGGTCGTTGGCACCTACGTGCACCCATACGACCCCTTCCCCCAGCCGCATCCGAGTCCGATCCCCGCGATGCGCCCGGCGCAGGACGGACCGGCCGGATTCTCGGCGACGCCGATCTTCGATGCCCTGTACTCGGAGTACCGCCGGTCGTTCCGCACGCTTCCGGGCGACCGCAGCGGCGAGGAGCAGCTGGCGTTCCGGGCCTTCGGCACGTCGCTGAGCACGGGCCTCTCGGGGCTCCCCGGCCACCCGCACGCGGCGTACCCGCCGGCCTGGCCGGCGCAGCAGCACCACCCCCCGCAGGCGGCGCTGCCGCCGGGGCCGCGCGGAAGCCTCTGAGCGGGCCGGGCGGAACGGCCGAGGGCCGGAGTCGTGTCGACAACCCGCAGGGGCTCGGGCGGTAGGGGGCGGAGGGCACGCCCCGCGGGGGTGCAGGTATGAGG
>NZ_JBHYPS010000029.1:0-10682 GCF_042746075.1 Streptomyces sp. NPDC058758
GGTGCCGCCATCGAGCAGATGCTGTTCACCACCGACTGGCTCACGGGCGTACGCGGCGCCGCGAACGCCACCCTCACCGAGCAGGCCGACTCCACATACAGGCTGGCGTACGCCCTGTCGGGCGGGGGCGAGCTCCATCCCGACGCGCACAGCGCCGCCCTCGCCAACCTCCTGCACAGCGTGACGCCGGGCATCGTCGCGTTCGCCCTGCACCACCTGCGCCCGCTCCTGCCCGACCTCACCGACGAACAGTGGACCCGTATCGACGCGGCCGCCGTCGCGCTGGACCTGCGGGTGTGCGAGGACCTCAGCGGCGCCAGCACCATCGAGGAGACCGCCGAGCCCACGTGCACGACGGATCGGGCCTGAGCGCGACGACTAGGGATTCCCCGCTCTGACGAGCCCCCGGGCCCGCGCGGGCCCGGGGGCTCGTGCGCTCGGCGCTGCAACGCGGTGATGCAACAGCAGCCCCCGATAGGGCGCCTGGCGCTTTCACCGCAGGTCAGACGCGCAACACGGCCCGGTGTTGCAGCAGCAGCCCGGGCGGCTAGCGGCGGCGCGGGATGGTCACCTGGACCTCCGCCAGGACGATGCCGGTCGCCGGGTCACGGTGACCGGGAACGTACAGGGCCCAGTCGGCCTCGCCGGCGGTGAGCCAGTCGCCCTTCCACGGGGCGTCGGTGGTCTCCAGCTCCCGACCGGCGAGCGGGCCACCCACGAAACGAACGATCACAGCGGTACCTCCACCCGGTGGCAGGACTTTCCCGCCTCCACCCCTTGGTGGGCCTCGGGCCGCGAAGGACAGCATCCGGACCGCCGAAAGAGTGGATCTGCCCTCGCGTACGTGGGCGCAGTTCTAGTCGTGTCAGCCCAACTTGCCTGATTCCAGGGTCTATTGACACGTTTTGGGTGTTCTGTCATGTTCTGTCGCCAAGGTTCAAGGCGAACGAGTGAGAGCGAGGAATCCCATGGCTCAGCGAACCGAGTACGACGAGGCCCAGGCCGCGAAGCGGCTGCACACGACGGTCGTGGTGCTGCGCTGGGCGCGGCACGTGGGCGTGGTCCCGGACCCGGACGTGCGCGGCTTCGCGTGGTCGCGGTCGGCGGTGGAGGCGATGGAGGCGATGGACGCGGCCGCCGTACGGGCTGCGATGCCGCGCGAGGCGATCTCGCCGTACGAGGCGGCGAACCGGATCGCGGCGGCGCTGGGTACGCCGAACAAGCCCGGCCAGCCGCCGGCGGTGTCCTCCTACGCGGTGAAGCGGCTGATCGCGCTGGGGCTCCTGGCCGACCTCAGTGCCCACCGGCGGTACAGCTCCCTCAACCCCGACCAGGTCGACCAGGTCGCCGCCCTGGAGGGTCTGGCCGGGCTGCTGCACCGTGAGGCGCCGCTCGGGCCGGAACAGGCCGCCGCCCGGCTCGGTGTCCGCCGGGTCGATTTCGAATGGATGCGCCGCCTGGGGTGGATCGCTCCGGTCTCCTTCGGCCGCGTCCAGTTCGGTGCGAGCAAGGCCGGCGCTGTCGACGTCCCGCGGTTCGCCGCCGGGCACGTCGACGACCTGCCCGGGGCTCACCCCGAGGTCGACTGGGCGCAGCTGCGCACCGTGGAGAAGGGCCGGCGCTCTCCGCTCGCGGCACTGTGCCCGCAGCCGGCGCCCGTACCGGCGTAAGCCTCCAGGGTCCGTACGCCCGCCCGCGTCCCGCACCGCCCGGAAAGGCGGCCCGGAACGCGGGCGGTCTTCTCGCGTGCCGCTCACGCCTGCCCGGCCGCCGGCTCCCACAGGGGTCGGCCGCGTCCGGTCCCGCTGCAGTGGAAGCACAGACCGCCGCCCGGCGTGCTGCGGGCGCCGACGGTGCCGGCGGCGTGACGAAAGAGCCGGGTGAGGCCCACCGCGTGCGCCTCGTGGAACGGGAGCTCCTGCCGTCTGCCGAGCGTGACCTCCAGCGCGACGCCGGGGCCGGTGAAGTGGGCCTGCATGCCCCCGGTGACCGCACGGAGCGTCTCGTTCACCTCGCGCATCGACTCCGCGCCGGACAGCTGCACACGGGCCGCGAGGACGGTGTCGTAGGCCGCGGCGAAGGACAGCAGCCCAGCCGGGCGGGCGAGCGACCCGACGCGGCCCACGGGGTCGGGATGGGTGTGATGGAGCTGGGCCAGGGCGTGCCACAGGTCGCCCGGCAGATCCTGGGGTGCGGGTCTCTTCTCGGCTACGTCTCATACGGCCTGTGTAGGGCCTCCTCGGGCCGGGGAGGCCGGGCAGGCCCGCACGTCCCGCGCGGTGGCACGGGGACTTCGGTGCCTGTTCCGCCCGACGGGCAGCCCGCCCCGCGCCATGAGAGGAGAAGGGCACCTCCCCTGCCCACAGGGGAGGTGTCGGCGGCCAAATCGGCTGACCCACGGCCCCTGGCCTGCGCAGACGCGTCACCGGCTCGGTGAGGCGTGCAACCGGTGACGCAACCTACCGCGCAACTGGCGACGCAACCTACTGCGCAACCGGTGGCGCAACCTGAACCGTACGCACACCAGGCTGTGACTGTGCACGGTAGATGACCACTTTGCAGGATTGATGGCCACAGCTTTCGCCCTACTTGGCCGGGCTGAGCAGGCTGGTTGGCCACGGGTCATGGCACTGATTAACCGCCGTGTGCTGCCGACCGCCCGGCTTCTGCTCCGGGCAGGCCCTCAGCGGGCGCCGGTGGCGGAGCGGGCATAGCCAACGGCACCACTCGACTGCCCATTCAGCTGGGGCAGGGCTTAGTGTGCCAAAGCGTGTCCTGGTACCAGTGGACGTCATCACCCACCTGAATGGGCTGCTTGCAGTGCGGACACATGGGCAGCTCCTCATCTTCAGAACTGAAGAACGGCTTGCTGTAGCTGAAACTCCTCGGCATCTCGCGAGCGTACAACCACATAGCACTCACTGGGCGTTGCGCTGCGTCCCGCACATCCGGATGTAACGCCCGGAGCCGGTCACGGGGCTTCGAGCAAGCTGCCCCCAGCTCGAATTGCGTTCTCGCTGGACCAGCGGTTCTACGCTGGCCAAGTAGCGTGCAAATCTTGGCCACCTACGGCGCACAGTCACACAGGCACCGGGTCAGTACCCGGGCGCGGCAAGGCCGGCCCTTTGCGTCACACGCCGTGGCGAGTGACCCAAGCAATGACCCTCGCAGGTCACAGCGGTGCGGGCAGGGCGGGGCGTGGCCGGTGGCGAAGGGAATCGTCAGGGTCGTCGGCGGAGCCAGCCGCGGCCCCTCTTCGCCTCGGGACCGTCCTGCGGCTCCGGCGGCGCGGCGGCCTCGAGGCGAGCGGCTTCGGCGGCGGCCTCCTGGCGGGCGACGTCGTCGGCGCGGCACGGGCCGCACACGGATTTGTCCCCGGCCCGGACGGCGGTCCGGTGCACGGTGATCTCCTCCCAGCGCTCGTCGCTGAACTTCCGCCCGCACCGCCTGCACACCGGGCGCTGCGCCTCCCGCTCAGCGGCCCGGCGCCGCTGGTCCTCCGCGTCCGCGCGGGCTTCCTGGGCGCGGTAGAGGGCGTGGCCGTCGGGATTGTCGAGCGCGTCCGTCAGCGTCTGCTCGGTAGTCCTCCCCAGCCGCCGCCACACCGCCGCCCCGGCCCCATGCTCCTGAAGCTGCTCCAGGGTGGTGACGACGACGGGCACCGCCTGACGGTAGTCGAGCGCGGTGATCGCCTTCTCGTAGAGGAAGTCACACCGGCGCGGCGCCCAGTAGCGCCGCCCGGCCTCCTCCAGCACGGCCACCGTGTTGGCGACCTTCGCCTCGGTGGTATCGGCGAACACGAACGCCACCGGGGCCAGGCCCTCGCGGCCGGTCGGCGGGTAGACCCGGCGCCACAGACGCTGCTCGTGCCCGACGCCCTCGATCGCGTCCGGCCGGGAGCGGACCAGGTCCACGGTGCGCTTGTCCGCATCCTTCGCCAGCAGACGGCCCCACTCCCAGTACCGGCGCAGCTTGACGACCAGGTCGTGCGCGTCCTCCGAGCGGCGGTCGACCTCCACCAGGAGCACGGGCACCCCGGCGTCCGGCGCCCGCACCACCAGGTCCGCCCGCTGCACATACCCGTCGGCAAGCCGGTGCCCGATCTCAGTCTGGAAGCCGAGCCGATGACCGATCCCTGCACGGTGGAGTTCGGCGGCCGTCGAGGTGACCGCCGCGGCGTGCTCGTCATAGCCGGCACCGAGCAGCTTCCCCGTCACCGGGTCGTACTTCTTCTCCCGCAGCCCCGAGACCCGTATGCCCTTCGGCTCCAGCAGTAGCTTCGCCTCGTCGTGTCCGCGCCTCGTCAGTACCCACACCTGCCGCTGGTCTCCCCGCACCGATTCGATCCGCACCAGGTGGTGGTCCTCCAGGTCCAGGAGGTTGTCCCGCGTGAGCTTGTCGTGCTGGTTACCCGGACGGGTCAGCTTCCACAGCTGGTCGGGCGTAGCCCTCTGGAAAATCCCCAGCGCCTACAGAAGCTCCCGGCGCCGGGGCCCGGTCGAGTTCTTCCGGTGCTGCGGACGCCTGGCTACATCTACATGAGGGATGTCGGCGCTACGACGGCCCCCTTTCCGCCGGGCCTGACCTGCAAAAACGCCCGGCTTCCGACGGCGCGGCACGGAGGGGGTGATGGAGGGGTCCACGGAGGGGTCCTGTCCGGCCGGGTCGAGGGGCTGCTCGGGCTCGTCTGCGGTGCTCGCCACAGGGCGCTCCTGGAGGTGGGGCGGGCCTGTCCCGCCATTCACCTTCTACAGGTGCGGAATTCGGGCTCCGTGTGACGCCGGCCTCGAAGAACCCCTCCGCCGTGACCGCATCGTGATCAACCCAGGGGGGAGAGTTCTCCCCCCTGGGCGGCCGGACTCTGTCCACAGGGCAGCAATCCGAGGGTGTTCTCAAGGCCGCCCCGATCAGCGGGGCGGCCCGATGATGAGGAGCACCCATGCCCGAGAACACCGTCACCGTGCCGCTCGCCCCGATGGAGCCGCAGGACGTCGCCGACGCCTTCACCTACATCCAGGCGATCCACGCCGACGACATCGACACCGCCGGCATGGTCGCCGACGACATCGGCCCGGAGCAGCTGTGCCGGATGCTCGTGGACGTCGCCGCCCGCGTCTTCATCCCCGTCACCGCCGAAGACGACCACGACGGGGAGCCGTGCGCGCACTCCTTCCTGGCCGCCGCGCTCGGACGGCTGCTGCTGGAGCTCTTGTGCCACGGCGTGTGCCTGGGCAACGCGCGGAACGTCGCCCGGACCATCATCCTGTTCACCGAGAACATCCTTACCGAGGACCACGGCGACGTCGGCGAGGTCCTGCGCCAGCTGGAGGCTGCGGGGATGAAGCAGGCGGTGGAAGCGCACCCGGCGGACCGCCCCACCGCGTAGCCGCACCTCCGAGAGGGTGGTGGTGCGGTGCGGCGCGCATCCCCGGCGCACCGCACCGCACCGCCCCGGTGCGCACCACAGGGCGCTGATGGCGCGGTCTCCCGGCGTCGCCGCACCGCGCCGGGGCCGCCACGGCTGGGCGGGCTCCTGTATCACACACCCCCTTGTCCGCGACCTGATCGCGAGCCGAAACCGGCGATGTCCAGGAGGAACGTCGCGGTAGCAGAGGTGGACAAGGGGGTGTAGCGGAGCCGGACAAGGGGGGCGCGCGTTCGGCCGCCCCCGGACAAGGGGGGCGGCGAGCGCGAGGGTGCCGAACAGGCTGGCGCCGGGCGAGCGAGTCCGTCGGCGGCAGGACGAGGGCCGGGACGAGCGCTGCGCTGCGCACTCGCCGCTCAGGGTCTGGCCCGGCACCGTTTTCACCAACTCGGTGCCGCGCTGGTGAAAACGGTGATGTTGGACGCACTCGAGGCACAAACCTTGACCGTGCTCCTCAGCCGACAGAAGGCGCTCCCCTAAACAACCGCCGGGGGCTTCGGCCTTCGCATTCCATACCGGCGCAGGCCGAATCCTCTTCTTACAGAAAGGGGGACGGGGCGTCGGAGGAGCAGAGGGTCGGGCGGAGTCGTAAGGTGTGGCCTGTGGTCAGTCGGCTTTGGACGGCCATGACCTCGGCAGATCCTCAGCGGTTCAGTAGCTCCACGCCTGGTAGCCGTTGAGGAAGGAATCGGTATTGCAGGTGTGCAGACGCAGACCGTTGTTGGCGCTGTAGTCGATGCACTGTCCAGTGGCCGCGTTCTTCCAGCTCACCCAACCGTCGATCGCGTTGTAGACCGACCACTTCTGGTAGCCGTTGTTGAAGCTCGCGTCGCTGCACGTGTGGGTGCGAACGTCGTAGTTGGTGCTGCCGTCGAGGCACTTGCCTGTAGCCACGTTCTTGAACTTGTAGTAGCCGTTCGAGACGGTCAACGAGAACCTCTGGTAGCCGTTGTCCATGCTCACAACGTCACACCCGTGCATCCGGAGCCCGTACGCGCTGCTGTCGTCCATGCAGGTTCCGTACATGCCGTTGGCGAAAACCATGTAGCTGCCGCTGGCGGCTGTTGATCCGGCACCGGCTGCCTCCGGCGCCTCAAAGGCTGGCGTGAAGTTGGCCGATATGGCGGGAGCCGGAGCACCCGGGCCCCCGTCCGAGGCCGCCGCGCTAGGTGCGGTGGCGAGCATGCCGATTATTCCGATGGCGGCGGCAGCCAGGGCAAAGGTCTTCCGCATGAGCGAAGTCTCCTGAATCATGGTGTATTCGACCGGTCTGAACGCTTCGCACCACACTCCCCCAGCGGTACGAAGAGGCGACCATGATCACGTTTTCATGATCGGAAGTAAAGAGTTGTACCAGCGCGGTGCGCACCACGGTGGAGTCCATCGTCGTCCGGCGCACCAAAGTAAAGTCCGCTCGCAGGAGCCCATCCGGCGGCGATGCGCAGTGTCGGGCGAGCTCCACTCAGTGGACGGTGCCGAGCGTCGTCACCGCAACCCGGCGCTGGAGTGCCGCGCCTGAGGCAGAGCTCAGGCGGCGCGGCGCGCGACGGCGTTGACGATCCGGTTCTGCCAAGGGCGGGGCCGGCGCGAGTTCCTGGTGGCGAGGCGGCGCTTGGCGACTTCCTGGAGTCGCTTCCGCTGCTCGCGCAGCTCCTTCTTCTTCGCCGCCTTCGACTTCGGCTTCCGCGGGCGCTTCCAGATCGGCTGCCATCCCACAGGCTCGTCGACGTCGGGCTCCTGGTCCTCGTCGAGCGCGGCGGCCATCTGCTCGCGGGCGGCGCGGGTGAGTGCTTCGTCGGGGTTGGGGCGTTCTTCCGGGGTGTTCACATGACTCCTCCTGTGGTTCGGCCCGGCGTGTGCTGGGTGCCGGGCTGCTGGGTGTACTGCGGCGGGGCCGTCGCCGGGGCGGTCTGCGGACGCGGGCCGTGAGCGGCTTCGCGCGCCCGCTGGCTGTCCTGGAGCGTGGCGGCCACCTTCGCGGCGGCGGCTTCCAAGGTCTGGCGGGTCTGCTCCACCGCGTCGACGCCGGTCTCCGGCTCCGGCAGGCGGCCGTCCTTCCGGCCGTCTCGGAAGGGCCGCGGATACGACGACCTCGAGGCGGCGGGCACCGCGACGCTGTACGGGCGGGGGCGGGGGCGCGAGCCCAGGTGCTCTGCTCGCCGCGCGGCGTGGACCCGGGCGGCCAGGGCGCCGGCGGCGAGGCGGGCCCGCTCGTACGGCGGGGCGGTCCGCTTGCGGGTCAGCGGGCGCAGCACGGCCTGGTCCTCGGTGTCGCGCGGGTACAGGGCCCGCAGGTCGGCAGTCATCCTCCGACCGCGCCCGACAGGGCGGGTGAAGTCATCGAGGGCCGCCTGCACGATCCACTCGTCCAGGCCGGGTTCGTGGCGGCGGCCGCGCAGGGCGTAGGCGAGGTGGCGGCGGGCCTCGGCGAGCAGGTGGTGGCGCGCGAACGCGCCGCGCATCACGTAGACCACGGCGACGGTGTCCACGGCCGCCAGGACGACGTCGACGACCGGCCGCACCCGCGCCCACACTGCCGCGGCCGCCGCCCGCGCCCGCTCGGCGAGCCGGTCGACGACGTCGGCGCCGAACGCCCGGATCGCGGAGTCCCGCCACCGCTTACGCAGCTCGGTCAGTGACAGCAGCTCGGTGCGCTTGGGCGGGCGGGTCCGGTCGGCGGCCTGACAGGCCAGTGCGTAGCCGGCCTTCTCCCCCGGCGGGTGCCCCTGGCGTTCTTCGTACTTGTCGGTGAGAAGGGGCAGCGGTCCTCGATCTGCTGGCGGCGGGTCGACTGCCAGCCGATCAGCCGCCGGTCGATCCCCGCGATTCCCATGACCGGCCGGCGGCCCGGGGTCACCTCGCGCGGCTCCCACGCCCACCCGAGCCGGAAGGACACCTCCTCCATGAAGTGGAGGGTGTAGAGGGTGTCGGCCGCGACGATGTGGGCCAGCATCGTGCCGGCGGAGAGGTTGCCCGCGTCCCGTCCGGCCGCCGGGCGCGGATCGAGACGACCGCGTGGTCGTGGAGCAGCGGCTTCGACTCGGCAGCGCGGAACTCGTAGTGCCGGAACACCGCGACAACCAGCCCGTCCTTCACCGGCCGGCGGTGCTTGCCGCCGCTCCCCCACCGGATCTGCGCAACGGACTCCTTCAGCCACGCCAGCGTCTTGTCCCGGGCGACGTCCTGGCACGACTCCAGTACGAGACGGGTCTCGTCGTCGGTGAGCGCCCACGCGATGTGGGCCGTCGGCGGGGCCCGGAAGACCAGGTCCATCGCCAGCCACCAGGTGATCATGAACGGCCCCAGCTATCGGCCCAACAAGCGCCCCAAGAACCCCAGCGACAAGCCCTGACTACCCAGATTCCATTGCTCGCAGGGGCGCCGAGATGGCTGGCCAGCAGCTCGCCGGCGCTCCTGCCTCGTTGTCCTTGCCGCGTGAGAGGCTGCCCGGCGACACCAGGACACGGATGGAGAGCTGGCGGGATGGGTTTCGAGGGCGAAGTCTGGCGACTGATGCGGCAGGAGGAACTGCTCGGCGAGATCGTGATCGACGAGGTCGACTTTCCATGGCTGAACGGTCGCTTCGTTCCAACCCCGACGTTCGGAGAGGTGAAGCCGTGGTTCGACGAGTCGCTGGCTCTGCTGGAGGCAGAGGAGTACGAGCGGTTCGACGACTTCCACGACCGGATCGCGGACGCCTTGTCGCTGGTGGCCCCGTCAGGTCCGGTCGCACAGTTCCTTCTGCACATCAGTGACGGTCGTGCTTGGTTCAGGTGGAGTGACGAACCATTCGACGATGTCTGAGCCCGCCAGGCCCTGGGGAATTACGCCGTCGTCGACAGCGACGGAGTTCTCGACGAAATGGCGCTCCCGCTGTCCGGCCAGGCGCCGCCCGTCACGGCTCTCGCCGATCCACGCGTTCTTCTTCGTGTTCACGTCGAAGTGGTCGACCGCGCGTGCGATCAACAGCCCTCCCGGCGCGAAGACGTGCAGCTCCCGGCGGGTACTTCCGTCCGCCTTGCCGTAGGTGTAGGCCTGCCCGTCGTCGGTCTCGTACTTCTCCGTCTTGGCAGGCGGTGCCGCTTCCCAGCGTTGCCCCGACTCACGGCCGCGGGCCTGATCGAGCATCCCCCGCCCGTACGGAGAGCGCAGCCGGTCGGACAGGCCGTCGCTGGTCCAGTCGAAGGGCTGACCGGTCTCGGGGTCCCGCCACGCGTCGATCGCCTGCGCGCCAGCCCGGGCCTGCTCGGCACCCTGCCCCGCACGCATGGCCGTCACCAGCAGCGAAGTCCCGGCGTGGAAAATACCCCACCGGTACCGATCCGGTCCCGGCACGGATGCGGTCTCGAACCGGGCGACGACGAGCGCCTCCCCGACGAGCTCTGCCTCATGGCACCGGCCGGCACGGGAACGCGCGACGTCCCGCCGCTGTTCGGCCTGGTCCCTGTTCTCGGAGACCCGGTAGGCGTCTCCCCCGCCACACCAGTGCTCGCGCACTTCCTCCGGCGTCGAAAACCGCTCCCCCACGCGTGACCTCCCTGCGGCACCGCACCTGACACGGCACCGACGGATGCGCGCGTCACTGCTGTACCCAACGGACGCAATCGATCAAGGTCACCAAACCACGATCAATTACCGGGCCACAACCACTTCCATCAGCCCCGGCACTCCAGCCCGGTCACGGCATGCGCGAGCACAGCCAGCCCGACGTCTTCAAGCTCCGCGCCGATGGCCAAGAAGCGGTTGGCTATACCTTTCCCTGTGGAAGGGATCTAAGCCAAGCGGCAACATCCAGCGAACGTCGTAGGTCTGCGTCGAACCGCTCCGGGGTCGCCTCCGCCAGCACGCGGTAGTGGTGTACGGCTTCCTCGATCGCGGCCAGGGCCTCCGGCCTCCGCCCCACATCCCCCAGGCGAGTGGACAGGTTGTTCAGGGACGCGGCGAGGGCGGGCAGGTAGGCCTCCGGGGTCGTCTCGGCCAGTGTGCGGCGGATGCGTACGGCCTCCTCGATCGCGGCCAGCCCCTCCGGTTGCCGCCCCACATTCGCCAGACAGGCGGACAGGTTGTTCAGGGACATGGCGAGGTCGGGCAGGTAGGCCTCCGGGGTCGTCTCGGCGAGCGCGCGGTAATGGCGTACGGCTTCCTCGATCGCGGCCAGCCCCTCCGGTTGCCGCCCCACATCCGCCAGACAGGCGGACAGGTTGTTCAGGGACATGGCGAGGTCGGGCAGGTAGGCCTCCGGGGTCGTCTCGGCCAC
>NZ_JBHYPS010000029.1:10780-102150 GCF_042746075.1 Streptomyces sp. NPDC058758
AGTGTGCGGCGGATGCGTACGGCCTCCTCGATCGCGGCCAGCCCCTCCGGTTGCCGCCCCACATCCGCCAGACGGTTGGACAGGTTGTTCAGGGACGCGGCGAGGGCGGGCAGGTAGGCGTCCGGGGTCGTCTCGGCCAGTGTGCGGCGGATGCGTACGGCCTCCTCGATCGCGGCCAGCCCCTCCGGTTGCCGCCCCACATCCGCCAGACGGTTGGACAGGTTGTTCAGGGACATGGCGAGGTCGGGCAGGTAGGCGTCCGGGTTTGCCTCCGCAAGCGTGCGGCGGATGCGTACGGCCTCCTCGATCGCGGCCAGCCCCTCCGGTTGCCGCCCCGCATCCGCCAGACGGTTGGACAGGTTGTTCAGGGACGCGGCGAGGGCGGGCCGGTAGGCCTCCGGGATCGCTTCTGTCAGCGCGCGGTAATGGCGTACGGCCTCCTCGATCGCAGCCAGGCCCTCCGGTTGCCGCCCCGCATCCCCCAGACAGGCGGACAGGTTGCTCAGGGACATGGCGAGGTCGGGCAGGTAGGCCTCCGGGATCGCTTCTGTCAGCGCGCGGTAATGGCGTACGGCCTCCTCGATCGCAGCCAGGCCCTCCGGTTGCCGCCCCGCATCCCGCAGACAGGCGGACAGGTTGTTCAGGGACATGGCGAGGTCGGGCAGGTAGGCCTCCGGGGTCGTCTCGGCGAGCGCGCGGTAATGGCGTACGGCTTCCTCGATCGCAGCCAGCCCCTCCGCCCACCGCCCCGCATCCCCCAGACGGGCGGACAGGTTGTTCAGGGACGTGGCGAGGTCGGGCAGGTAGGCGTCCGGGGTCGTCTCGGCGAGCGTGCGGCGGATGCGTACGGCCTCCTCGACCGCAGCCAGACCCTCCGCCCGCCGCCCCACATCCCCCAGACGGGTGGACAGGTTGTTCAGGGACGTGGCGAGGGGGGACAGGTAGGCGTCCGGGTTTGCCTCCGCAAGCGTGCGGCGGATGCGTACGGATTCCTCGATCGCGGCCAGGGCCTCCGCCCGCCGCCCCACAGCCGCCAGACGGTTGGACAGGTTGCTCAGGGACGCGGCGAGGTCGGGCAGGTAGGCTTCCCGGTTCGTCTTGGCGAGCGCGCGGTAATGGCGTACGGCCTCCTCGATCGCGGCCAGCCCCTCCGCCCACCGCCCCATATCCCCCAGCCGGAGGGACAGGTTACTCAGGGACGCGGCGAGGGTGGGCCGGTAGGTCTCCGGGGTCGTCTTGGCGAGCGCGCGGTAGTGGCGTACGGATTCCTCGATCGCGGCCAGCCCCTCCGCCCACCGCCCCACAGCCGCCAGCCGGAGGGACAGGTTGCTCAGGGATGTGGCGAGGGTGGGCCGGTAGGTCTCCAGGTTCGTCTCGGCGAGCGCGCGGTAGTGGCGTACGGATTCCTCGATCGCGGCCAGGGCCTCCGCCCGCCGCCCCACAGCCGCCAGACGGTTGGACAGGTTGTTCAGGGACATGGCGAGATCGGGCAGGTAGATGTCCGGGTTCGCCTCCGCCAGTGCACGGTTGTGGCTGGTGATGCTCTGGGCGAGGTGGACGGCGGTGCGGACGAGGCGCCGACTGGAGTGCGGCAAGTGGTCGTACAGGGTGTTGAGATCGTCGATTTCGGTGGTGGGGTCGGTGGTGAGGGTGTCGAGGGCGGTGATGAGGGGCTGGGGGTGGTCGGCCTGGACGGCAGTGGCGATGACGTGGGAGGCGAGCTGTTGCGGCAGGCTGGTGCACAGGCCGGTGAGGTGGGTGTCGAGGCGGCCGGCGAAGACAGGGTGGGCGGCGGCGCGGCTGTAGACGGTCAGGAGCTGGGCGGTCTGCGCGTCGTCGGCACCGTCGATGAGGTGCTCAGCTAGGGCGGGGTCGGTGTCCAGGACGCGTCCGATGTGGCGTTCGGCGAGCCGGTCGGGCTGGAGCGCGCCCCACGGCCGGCCCGGCACGGCCGGGGGGTAGAGGGCGGCGATCCAGGCGGTGACCTGGTCGCGCCGGTCGCGGGTCTGGTCGGCCAGGGCCGGGAGTCTGGACCACGTGCGGTCGGCCTGCTCGTGGTCGGCCGCGCCCACGAGGTGGGCGGCGGCCAGCGCCTTCTCCAGGGTGGCGCGGCTCAGGGCCGGGAAGAGACCGTGCGTAGCGGCGCTGTGCTGCCAGTAGCGGCGCTCGTGCCCCAGCAGCCGGTCCTCCACCTCCTGCGCCCGCTGGACCACCGATACCTCCGCCGTCTCTTTGCCGCCAGGGGCGGCCGTGTCGAGGAGGTCGGCGAGGGCGGTCATCTGCAGGGTCAGTGCGTTCGCGTAGCCGTCGTGGTCGAGCCGCGGGGCGGGCAGGGCGTCGGCGGCGGCGGCCCAGTCGTGGAGGGCCAAGCCGCGCACCCGGGGGAGAGCGCCGGCCAGGGCGCGGGCGGCGGTGCGGTAGGCCTGCGCGCGCGAACCTGGGGCCTGTTCCAGGGGTTCCATCGGGATGGAGGGGGCCTCGTCGAGGTGGTCCTCGGTGAGGCGGGTGGCGCTTTTGGCCTGGGTCCACCAGTCGCCGTCGGTGCGGGCCAGCAGCAGCACCTTGAACGGTGTGCCGCTGCCGTAGCCGGCGGCGGCCTCGACGAGCGCGGTCAGCTGCCCGGTGCGGGCCTCGGCGTAGTCCAGGACGACCAGCAGCGGTCTGGCCGCATGCCGCAGCTCGCGCAGTTCCGGCGCTTCGGTGTCCGAGCGCGGCCACAGCACCGCCCAGTTGTCGGCGGCCAGTTGTCCGGCCAGGTGGTGGGCGAGGCGGGTCTTGCCCTGTCCGCCCGGTCCGTGCAGCAGCCACGCTCCGAACCCGTTCCGGCCGCACCAGGTGAGCAGGCCGGTGAGCAGGTCTTCGCGGCCGTGGAAGGGCACCGTCTGCCGGCCCGCCTGCAGCAGCGCCGCGGGCGAAGCCGTACTCGCCCCGCCGCCGGCCTGGGCATCGGTCAGGTGCTGGAACTCCACCGCCTCCAGGCCGGCTGCAGGGCCGCCGTGCTCGGCCAAGGCCGCACGGAACGCCGGGTCGTAGTGCAGAACGTAGGCGGGGACGGCGTTCAGCTGGCCGTGCCCGGAATGCGCCCGGTCGGAGGCCACCACCCCTGTCAGCAGCTGGCCGCAGAACACGGCCGCCCCGGACAAGCCGCCCCACGGCGAGGTGTTCTCCTTGGACCACTGCGGGGGGTGCTGGAGCAGGTCCACCACGTACTGGTTGCCCACGAACCCGCTGCCCGGATTGATCCGCCCCTCCACCTGGACAGCCTCCACCGGCTGCCCGGGCCGCTGGGCCACATCGGGAACGCCCCACGTCCGGCAGGCGGCGCCGGGCTCGTCTGTGACCATCCGCCCCCAGCGCACCGCCCCCGGCGAGGGCCATGCGGGGTCCTCGTCGAGCAGGACCAGCGCGGCGTCGTCCCGCCCGCCGGGCGTGCCGCACCACACCACCTGCCCGCTCCAGGTGCTGTCACGGCCGGGCTGGAACACGTCGACCCGCCCGCCGGCCCGGGCCGCGACGTGGGCGGACGTCAGCACCAGGCGCCCGCCCACCGCATAGCCCGATCCCGGGCCCCCCGGACCGGCCACGCCCAGCACACGACCCCGCTCCACTCCAGCCCCCGCCATGCTTGTGCTCTGCTCGTACCCCGCTCACCGGCCACCGGGCGGACGGCCGACACGGTCCGCCCCGGTGCTGCCTAGTCCGGGATACGGCTGGACACGTTCCCCGGGCCGGCAAGGCGGTCCGGGGACCCGCTGACCAGCAGGTCACCGCCCTGCGCGTTCCTCGGCGTGAGCGTGAACGACACCCGGTGTGTACGGCCGCGCGATACACCGGCCTCGGTCTCCGCGCCCACCGCCCACAGCTTGAACCCGGCCTTCGCCTTCGCGTCCGCCCGCAACTCGACCTCGAACTCCATCTCCACCGGCCCCACCGCGAACACCACGTTCGGATCCGACCCGCCCCGTGCCGCCGCCGCGACAAGCTCGTCGCGCACCGCCGCCACCGCATCCACCAGAGGAATATCCACCGACCCCGCCCCTCATCCGACGAACCGACAACACCCCTACCGTAGAACCGTCGGCACCACCGCAGCAGGCGAACCCCCACACCCGCCCCGACTACCGACACAACCCTCCGTCAGGCACCCGGGTAAAACCGCGCAGCCACACCTCGCATCTCGCCGGGGAGGTCTCCCAGGCGATGCCGCCGCCGCGTGCAGGTGAGCTGCTCCACGATCCGTTAGCGCCGAGAGGCTGGGGGCTGCCCGGTTTGGTGGAGGACCCCGAGCGTGGCTGGCTGATCCCGACCGGGCTCCTCCTCGGCGCGGGCTTCACCCTCAGTGCCTCGCCCGGCCCGGCCGCGAGCTCGCGGAGAGCGGGTAACCATCCGGCCGGGTGGGATCGGCTGCAGTAGCTGGGGGCAGTCCAGCCATTGCGCCTCGATAAAGCCCCCTGTTCTCCGCTGGCTGGGAGAAACAGGGGGCTTCGTGCTTCCTGGAGGAGACCGTGCCGACGTACGAAGCCCTGCCCTGCTTCACCACCGACCTGGACCGCCTCACCCTCGCCCAGCGCCGCCGCTTCCGCCAGGCCGTCAACGCCTTCGTCGACGACCTGCGCACCGCCGCGGCCGCTTCCGCGCTGGCCTCCGCGTGAAGGGCGTCCGCAGCGCAGCCTGCGTCTTCGAGCTGAGCTGGGACGGCAACCGGCGGCCACCTGGCAGTACGGTCCCGAACTCGTCCAGGGCGTCCAGCACGTCATCTGGCGTCGGATCGGCGCCCACGACATCCTCGTCCGGCCCTGAGCGGCGAAGCCCGGCAAGCTCGGTTAGTTCTCTTCGAGCAGTCTTGCGGCAACCTCCTGCAGGATCTCAGCCAGTGCGGCAACGGCGGGCAGTTCGAGATCGGCCCGCAGATCTGCCACGACCGCCTCGACTCCCGTGCTTCGCTTGAAGTAGCGCTGGATGAAGGCGCTGCGCTGTTCTGGAGGCAGGTGGTCGAAGGCCAGGTCCATCAGGGCGGCGCCGTCGCTCAGTGCCACTTCTGTGGTTGTCGCTCCCCCGCTGGCTGGGGTCGGCTCAGCTGCAAGGGCCGGAACTGGGCTCTCCATCGGAGTGTTCGCTGGCGACGGCTCTGCCGGGCTGCGGGGGGCGGGCACATCATCTGTGGCGTGCCTGCGGTCTTCGAGGGGCGGGTTATCACGGCGTGATAGGTCACGCTTGGCGGCAGCTTTCTGCTCTGCCGCTTTCGCTCGGGCATCGGCTTTCGCTCGCTGCTCTTCGGGCGGCAGCTTGGAGAGGTTTCGAACGTGCTCGACCGTCCGTCGGCCGTCGATGAGATCTGCTTGGAGTTCGAGGTCGAGGTCGAGGATCGAGAGCTTGGAGGAGATGGTCGACTGGGCGATGCCGAGGCGCTTGGCGGCCTTGTTCTGTGAGCCGTAGAACTGGACGAGCTTCTTCAGCGCGTGGGCCTGCTCGATGGGGTTCATGTCGTCGCGATGGACGTTGGCCACGAACGCGGCTTCGAGGAGGGCTTCGTCGGTGGCGACAAGGCGGTTGTTGACGCTGACCCGGATCGTGGTGGCGCCAGCGAGACGTGCTGCTTCGAGTCGGCGGTGGCCGTCTACGACGATGTACCGAGCGCCTTCGTCCACGTCGCCAGATCGGTCGGGGCGCTCGGCCAGGTAGGAGTCGAGGGTGGCGACGGTGATGGAGTTGACGAGGCCGATCTCGCGGATGCTGTCGGCCAGTCCCTCTAGGTCGCGGAGTTCTTCGCGAGGGTTGTCGGGGTTCTGGCTGATGAGGTGGAGGGCGAGTTCGGTGGGATCGGGGACGCCTTCGGTGGGGGCGGCGGTAACGGCGCCGATCGCCGCGCGGCGGGCGCTGATGGGGCGGGCCTGGACGAAGGAGGCACCTGCGCCGAGGTTCTTGGCCTTGCTCACTTGCTGATCTCCCGGGCGAGGGCACGGAGGGCGACGGACTGCTCGCACCGAGGTGCGTAGGCGAGGAGGGGGCGCTTGGCGCGGACGGCTTCCTTCTGCTCCTTGAGGTCTCCGATGACGCCGACGACGCGCGGATCCTTTATGTCCATCCAGGACTGGAGGGAGGAGGTGGCGATGTATCCGCGGCGGGCGTCGTAGTGGTTCACGACGAGGCCGAGGTAGTCGATGTCGAGGGCGAGGTCGGTACGCATGTCCTCGATCTGCGAGGTGAGCAGGCCGTAGGCGTCAGCGCTGCTGTCTTCGGCCTGGACGATGATGAGGACGCCGGAGTTGCCGGCTTCCTCGTCGTTGCGGCGGCTCCCGTAGTAGGAGGCGGCATCCATGCTGAGGCCGAGGCTCGGGGGGCAGTCGATGAGGATGACGTCGTAGTCGGCTTCGACAGCGCGCAGGGCACGTTCGAGAGCGGCCTCCCGGGCACGGACCGAGGCGAGGCGGACATCGAGAAGGAAGGCGTCGGTGCAGGCTGGCAAGAGGTGGAGCCTGTTCCCGAAGCGGTCCTCGTCCACGGCGACGACGAGGTCGATCAGTTCGCCCTTGGCTTCGCCGGCCATGTGGTTGGTGAGGGAGTCGCCGTTCATGGGGAGCGGCTCGTGCCCCAGCTGCTTGGTGAGGTGGCCCTGGGGGTCGAAGTCGACCAGGAGGACGCGCTGTCCAAGACCGGGGAGGTCTTCAAGGGTGAGTGGCTCGTCGGGGCGGTCGTCGTCTTCGAGCAGAGCGGCAAAGTGCTTGGAGACGCGGACGGGGACGAGGGTGGCGGGGTCTTCTGCGAGGGCTTCGCCGAGACCGGCGGTGATGGCGGTCTTGCCGACGCCGCCCTTCTGGTTGCAGACGACGATGCGCCGGACTGTGGCGGGGCGCTTGGCCTCCGGGGCGGGGTGATTGTCGAGCCAGAGGGTTACGGCTTGGGCGATGCCCTGGGTGAGGGAGACGCCGCGGTTCTTGCAGTCGTCGCGGAAACCGTCCCACAGCCCGCCGGGCAGGAAGGTGGCGTAGGTTTCCGCGCCGGCGGTGTCGACAGGGGAGAGGTTCGAGCCCAGGCCGCGCCAGGCAGTGATGCCTGCTTCGACTGCGTTCTGCATGTCGAGTCCGTGGAGCGCGGCGCGGACCTTCAGGTCTTGTCGGAGAGTGCTGGTGAGTTTGGTGACGACCTTCTCCCGGTCGCCGCCCGTGTCAGGTGACGTCATGGGCGTCACTGTACTAACGGATCAGATCAAAATCTGCCATTGACTCGTTAGCAAGGTTACGAACTTCTCCTGGGTTATCACGCCGTGATAACCCGCCAGCCACCCAGGACGAGCCACCGACCTATCACGCCGTGATAACTCGCTAGCGGGCTGTTCGTCACGCCGGCACCTTGATCTGACTGGAACGCAAAAAGGCCGGTGCCCGCGCGTCTTCGCGCGGGCACCGGCCTTTGGACGTGATGGTGAGGATCAGCGAGCCGAGGTGGAGAGCACGCCGTGGTCGGGGTCGGGAATAGCGACGACCGCGGTCGGGGCGGCGGGGTGCCTCATAGCGGTGATCGGGACAACGCCGGGTTCCTCGGGCCTGGCCCAGGCGAGGCGCCAGGTGTCATCGGGGCGACAGTGGATCGTGGCGTGGGCGTGGATGGCGCGGGGGATGCGGGGGATCGTCTCGTCGTGGTCGTCGCCGGGGTAGAGGCACCAGCGGGTCCAGGCGTGGATGCGCTGCATGTAGAGGGCGGCGGCGTGGATGGTGGTGGCCCAGCGGTGGTGGCCGAGTAGAAGGAAGACCGCAGGGTGGGAACCAGGGTCGGCGCCCTGGGCGGGCAGGCCGGTAATGTGCAGGCCACCGAGGACCGGGATAAAGCCGAGGACGGCCGGGTCCTGGTCGGGGGCCCAGATCCGTTCCGCGGGGTGCATGGTGCCGTCGTCGCCCGCACTGGTCGCGAGGTCGTACAGGGGGGCGGCGGTCATGCGCTCGCTCCGATGTCGGTGGCCTTGAGGACGCGGGGGAGGTGGACGTGGAGGTGTTCGACGTCGACCTGGCGGCCGCGGGCGCGGAGTTCCCGGGCGAGGAGTTCGGTGAGGCTGGCGGCCCTGTGCTTCCCGCCCGCGCAGCCCAGGGCGATGCGGCGGGGGCCGGCGGGGAGGGCGGCGTAGTCTGCGAGGTTGGCGAGCAGTTCGCGGGCGCCGGGGGTGTTGAGGACGATGCCCTGGACGCGGGGGTTGAGGCCGTCGAGGTCGAGGATGTCGCGGGCGGCGGCGGGGTCGCGGAGGCGGTCGCGGACGTCTTCGATCCGGTCGGCGGCGGGCGGGACGGGGGAGCCGTCCGGGCCGGTGGGCAGGTGGAGGTAGCCGAACGAGATCAGGCGGATCGGACGCAAGGGAGTCTCCTGCTCAAGGTGAAGGCGGGAACGTGCGGAACACGCCCGGTAAGGCCGCCCTGTGGTGTCTGGGCAGCCTCACCGGGCGCGGAGACGGGTGCGGTGGGGTCAGCGGGTGGTGCGCAGGGCGGCGTTGAGGATGTCGGCGTGGTCGAAGGCGAGCGGCTGGGGGAGGTCGGTCAGGGGCCACCAGCGGGCGTCGCGGGCGTCGTCTCCGGCGGTGGCCTGGGTGTCGGCGGGGACGGTGGCGAGGTAGGTGACGGTGGCGAGGTAGGTGACGGTGACGTACCGGCCGCGCGGGTCGCGGTCGGGCTGGTCCCAGACGCCGACCAGGCGCAGCTCGTCCTCGGTCACGCGGACGCCGGTCTCCTCCTCCAGCTCGCGCACGGCGGCCCGGAGAAAGGTCTCCCCGCGGTCGACGTGTCCGCCGGGGAGCGCCCAGTGGCCCTCGTAGGGGTCCCAGCCGCGTCGGATGAGCAGGACGCGGCCGTCGTCGGTGACGGCGACGACGTCGGCGGTGTAGCGGATGTTCTCGGGGTGGCCGGCCATGGTCAGTCCTTCTGGTCGGGGTCGTGGGTGGACCGGGTGCGGGTCTCGTGGGCGTGGATCAGGTCGGTGATGGCGTCGGCGTGTTCGGCGGTGCCGACCCAGGTGCCGGCCTCGGTGAAGACGGGCACGCTGTCGCTCTCGGGGTCGAGGACGACGAGGTAGGGGCCGTAGCGGTCGAGGGTCATCTCGGCGAAGTCCCGGGCGGGTGCGGGGGCCAGGAGCTCCAGGGCGTCGACGTCGAGGCGCGGGCCGCTCTCGTCGCCGGGGCCGGGCAGGACGAGGTGGCCGCCGACGCGCAGCAGGTCGCCGGGCCGCATCACGTTGAGCAGCGCGTGCGCGAAGTGCGGCTGGACGGTGCGGCAGGCCCAGACCGTCTCGTCGGCGGCGGCGTCGGTGGGCGAGGAGATCACCCGGAACCGGGCGGTCAGGCCGTCGTCGCCGGGGACGGGGATCTCGTCGAGGTAGCCGTCGAGGACCAGGGGTATCGCGGTCATCGGTCAGCCCGCCTTCCGGGCCGGGTGGGCGGCGGCGTACTTGTCCAGGACCGCCTTGGACGGCAGGCCCCGGTCGGCGACCTGATGCCCGTTGGCGCGCGCCCAGGTCCGGATCCTGGTGAGCTCGTCGCGGCTGTAGGTGCCGCTGGTGCCGGTGCGGATCGGGATCGGCGCGGTGACGGCCGCCGTGGTAGTTCGGGTGCCGGCCTTCACGGCGCGCAGCTCCTGCTCGGCCTGCTCCAGCGCCTGGCGGGCCTTGGCGACGCGGGCCTCCGCCTCGCGCTGGGCGGCCTCGCTGTCGCGGCGGGCGGACAGCTCGGTGAGGGCGGTGGTGATGCGGGCGGCGGCCTTGCGGACCGAGGCGGCCTGGTGCGCGGCCGCCCAGTCGACCAGCGTCTGGAGGGAGTCGGAGGTCGGGAGCGGGATGACGGGCACGTCGATCGCCGGGGTCAGGGAGGCGGCGGTGCGGGGGAGGTCGAGGACCTGGTCGGCGATGAGGTCGCTCAGCTCGGCCTCGGTCAGGCCGGTGGCCTCGCGGATGGCCTGCTCGTCGGCGCCGTCGGCGTGCATCGACAGCGCGACGGCCTCGTGCGCGGAGCGGGTCGAACCGGTGGCGGTGGGGTTCGTCGTCATAGGTGCGTCTCCGGTTTCCGGGAGGAGGGGGAAGAGGTCGGTGAGGGTGTCGGGGTCGCGGGGGAGGTCGAGGACGTCCAGGAGCTGGGCCAGGTCGTCCTTGTCGTGGGCTCGGCGGGCGACGGTGCGGGCGGCGGCGCCCTGTTCGTCGTCGGTGCTGGGGTTCAGGGCCAGGGCCTGGGCCTTGGCGCTCTCGGTGAAGTCGTCGAACACGGCTCTCCTACGCGGCCTCGGCGGTGGTGGTCGGGCGCGGGCGGCGCTGGGCGAGGAGGAGGACCTCGCGGTTACGGCGCTGCTGCTCGGGGGTGAGCCGGCGGGGCCGGGGGCCGTCGCGGTGCCACAGCGGCGAGGCCGGCGGCTCGGGGTAGGCCAGGGCGTGGTCGGTGTCGCTCACAGGTGCCTCCAGACGGTGGAGGGAGAAGGTCAGGCGTGGTCCTTGCCCTTGCCGCTCTTGGGCGGGTCGGAGACGAACCGGGCTGCGCCCGGGTTGGCGGCGTTCCAGCTCTCCGCGCACGTCTTGTGCACGGGCTCGCCGTCGTGGGAGCGCAGCGGGGTGAACTGGCGGCACAGCACGCACCGCTCGGGCCAGGCGAAGTGCGAGCCGTCGCGCCAGTCCAGGAGGCGGACCGGCACGACGGGCGGCTCGGGCGGTGCGGGTGTCGGGCGGCGGGTGCTCATGGCCGGAACTCGGGGAGCTGGTCGAGGACGCGCTCCAGGAGGTCCGGCGCCGGGCGCCAGGGGCCGAGCTGTCCGGTCGCGGGAACCGGCAGGGCGAGCTCCTGGACGCCCGTGAGCTCGAGGTGCCAGGCCCCGGGGAGCGACCACGGCGTGCAGGGGGCCGCGTCGTCGGGGTCCTGGTGCAGGGCGGCGATGCGGGCGATACCGAGGACGGCGCCGGTCATCAGCTCGCGGCCGCGGACCGCGTGGGCGACGAGCGGGTCCCGCAGGGCCCGGCGGTCGATCTGCCCGCCGGCGTGCAGCAGGACCCAGCCCGGTCGCCAGAGCGGCCGGGGCCGGTTCTCGATCGTCTTGTGCCCGGCGAGGATCGCGGCCGTCCAGGGCTGCCTGATGGTGATGCCCCGGATCCAGTCGCCTTCGGGGAGAGGGGCGGTGCTCATGCGGCCCGTCCCCACGAAGCGGTGCCCGGACGCCCGGCACGGCGGCCGTTGACGGACGGCACGGAGGCGTGCGCGGCGGTGGCGAAGACCGCCCGGCCGGAGTGCTTGCCCTCGTACAGCGCCGTGTCGGCGGCCCGCTGAAGCACGCTCAGGTCGCGGGAGGCGACCGCGGCCGGGGTGGCGACGCCGACCGACGCGGCGACGTCGACCGTCCGGCCGTCGTCGAGGACGACCGAGGTGTGCAGCATCCGCACCAGCTGCTCCAGGCGCTGGACGCGGCGAGCGGCGGGCAGCTCCAGGACGAGCGCGAACTCGTCGCCGCCCAGACGCCCGACGGCGGCGGCCGGCCCGGCCCACGCGGCGAGCCGGGCCCCGAACGCGGCGAGCACGCTGTCGCCGGCGGCGTGGCCCAGGCTGTCGTTGATGGCCTTGAACTTGTCCGCGTCGACCATGGCCACGACCGTGTTGTCGCCGTGTCGGGCGAGGAGGCGGCGGGCGCGGTGGGTGTAGGCGTCGCGGCGCAGCAGGCCGGTCAGCGGGTCGCGTTTCGTGGCGGCCAGACGGCGGTGCAGGGCGGTGGCGTGGACGGCCCAGCCGGTGAGCGGCACGGCGGCGGTGGTCAGCAGGAGTGCGCGGGTCTCGATCCGGGTCCGCAGCTGTGTGACGGGGTCCATACTGGGGTTTCCCTCTCGTCGTGTACGGGACGGGCTCAGCCCTGGGGCAGGCGCCGGTTTGGACGCCATGACGTCTGCCTCGGGGCGTTTTCGTGTCGGGGTGCCGATGGTCCGGCGGTGTGCCGGACAGGCCGTGAGGGGCCACCGCGTCCGCCCCGCCCCCGGGCCGTGTGGGCTCGGGGGTTGGGCGGCACGGAGTGCTCTCACGTGGTCAGTAGCCGCGGTGGTCGTCGACGACGTCGGCCGTCTCCACGAGCTGCGCGGCCAGGCGGTGGAGCTCGCGCGCGGCGTCCCGGACGGGTCGGCGGTGGATCAGGTCGGCGGCGAAGGCGGTGCTCTTCTCGGCGAGCTCGCTCGCCTGGGTCGCGAGGACCTCCTCGGCCGCGGTGTCGCCCGGTGCGGCGGGCAGCTGCGCGAGGAGCTGGTGAACCACAGCGGCCATCACCGTGCTCGCGTCGGTGAGGTCGCCGGTCGACAGCCAGTCCTCCAGGCCCTCGTGCCCGGTCAGGTCCGGGGTGTAGGCACCGGTCGGCGTGACGGCGGTGGTGCCCTTCGTCCACGCCTGCAGGATGATCCGGCCCTGGTACGGGTCGGCGCCGACCCTGCGGTCGGTGACGGTGTGCACGAGGGTGACCGCCCGGTCGCCCGGCCGGGTGTCGGGCACCCAGGCCGAGCCCAGGCGCTCGATCAGGAGGGCGCCGAGGCGCTCCAGCGGGTCGGGCCGCACGGTCGGGTCGGTGTCGGTGCGGGTCACTGGGCGCTCCTGTCGGCGGCCATGGGGGCGTGGTGGTGGGGGCGGCCGGGGGGGCCGATGACGGCGGCGATCTGCCGGGTGGAGAGCAGGTGGCCGGACCGGTCGAGCTGCTGGTGGAGCGCGGTGACCATGGCGTCGCGGCAGCGCAGCCGGGTGACCTCGGCGAGGAGCCAGGCGATGTCGGCCGGGGCGCAGGCGATGAACTCGCCCGCCGGGAGCGGGACGTCGCCGCTGGTGCCGAGGACGGCGACCGGGCGGCCGGTGTGGTCTTCGATCAGACCGCTGTCGCCGGCGCGCTGCCGCCAGGCGGCGTCGGGCAGCGCGGCGAGGCGGGCCCGGATCTCGGGCAGCCGGTCGGCAGAGGGGACGGGGTTCATGTGGGTGTTCCTCACGCGGGAGAAGAGCGGGCCGGGCCCGTGATGGCAGGCCCGGCCCGGCGAGAGCCGGAAGGAGGGAAGCGGCGCGGGGTGCCGTCAGGCGCGGTAGACGGCCGGGCGGATGCCGGCCCGGAGCTCGCGGATGATCGAGCAGGGGCCCTTGGCGGCGCAGTACGCGTCGTCGGTGTCCGGCAGGGCGTTGCCCTGGGCGCCCCACATGTCGCGGGCGACCGCGTTGACGGCGCGCAGGATCTCGCCGTCGCTGGGGCGGCAGGCGCTGTTGGTGGTGCCGACGCCGTTCCGGTGGGCGCTGACGATGTGCTGGCGGGCCTGGCGGGCGGCCCAGCGGCGGCTGCTGGGGCCGGTGTTCTCGTGCACGTCCCCGCCGCTGTGGAAGGTGTCGAGGTGGCAGGCGGTGCAGTGGTAGGTGACCATCTGTTGCGGCTCGCCGCCGCGGCTCCACGTGCCCTCGAACTCGTAGACGATGACCTCGGCGCCCCGGACCTGGGTGTGGGCGAAGGCGGTGACGAGACCGACGCCGTCCGCGACCGCGCCGCGCGCCTGCACGTTCCAGAAGGTGCGGGGGATGTAGTCGTCCCAGCCCTTGCCGTGGGGCCACTTCGCGTACATGACGCCCTGCGAGGGATCGAAGGTCGCCGACCCGTCGGCGTTGTCGTGCTTGTACTGCTCAATCTGCTCGATCGATCCGAAGTAGATCGCGGAGAACTCCTCGGACTCCAGGAAGATCAGCCCGTACCCCTCGCGGGTGTGGTGGTCGTTCTCCCGCAGCATCTCGACCATGTCCTCGTATCCGGGGGTGCCCGGGGCGATCGTGCCGACGAGCGGCAGCCGGTACCGGTCGCAGCTGGTGACGTGGGTCGGGTTGGTGTCGCTGACGTTGTGTGGAGTGCCGTACGTGGTGGTGATCGTGATGCTCATGGCCTGGGGTCCTTCCCTGGTCGGCGGGCGCCCGGCGGGGCCGGGGCGCGGCGGGTTGTGGTTGTCCGGCGAGGCGTTGGGGCGTTTCAGGCGCGGATCGCGTCCGCGTACGGCGCGGCCAGGTCCTCGAGGTCGTCCTCCTGGTCGTCGTGCTCGGCACCGTCGCCGTGGACGGTGCAGACGGTGTCCGCGCCGGTGAGGGAGCTGGTGAGCGCGTCGAGGAGCGTGGTGACGGAGTGGGCGGGGGCCCAGGCCGGGGCGGTGCACTCGTCGACGGGGCAGGCGGTCAGCAGGTCGAAGCCGTAGTCGCCCTCCCCGTCGACGTCGCGGCGCAGGGCGAGGATGAGCCGGTCGGCGCCGAGGGTGATCTCGGCGACGCGGTCGCCGCCGGCGAGCGTGGAGCCCTCCACCCACCGCCACAGCGGCAGCACGGTGTCGCCGAAGACGCGGCGGACCAGGAGGAGGGAGCCGAGACCCGGGTGGCCGTCCCAGCCGAGGTCGGCGCGGCGGGCGTCGCTGGCCCGCTGCAGCAGCGGCTCCAGGCGGTGAAGCTGGTCGGCGAAAACGACGTGGTCGAAGCCCTCGCCGCGCAGGCCCGGGTAGGCGGTGACGGCGGCGGCGTGCTGGGCGCGGACGGTGTCGGCGGGCACGGCGCGGTCGGGGGTGCGGGCAGTCTGCCGGATGACGCACAGGGAGACCGGGGTGCCCATGAGGACCGCGACCGCCGGGACGCCATGGCGGCGGGCGGCCTGCACCAACCCGGCCCGTACGGCGCGCTCGCAGTTCGTCGAGTCGATGACGGTCGTCTTCTTGCGGGCCAGGCGGGCCTCCAGAACGGTCCGCAGGGCGGCGACCGCGTCGGCCGTCGCACCCTGGTCACCGGCGGAGTCCGAGACCATCGCCCGGAAGGCGTCGAGCTCCAGCACCTGGGAGGGCTTCCAGGTCGAGGCGAAGGTCGACTTGCCGGAGCCGGCGGCACCGATCAGGACGACGACAGCCGGGTCGGGGATGGTCGTGTCGAGGGGCTGCAGCGTGGCGTTGAAGGTACGTGCCATGAGTGCGATTTCTCCTTCGCGGGGGAGGGGCGCGAGCACCGGAGGGCGAAGAGCGAGGGAAGCGGTGAGGGCCGCCGCTCGGTGCGCCCCGCCCCTCGTCAGGGGCACGGGGGCGGGGTGCACGCGGAGCGGGCCGGCGGTTCGGGTCAGTCGCCGGCGGCGGCGCGGTACTCCTGCGTCATGTCCCCGACGAGCGGGCGCAGGAGCTCGTGGGCCCGGGTCAGGAAGACGTCGCGGTCGGTGCCGGTGGCACGCAGGGCCTCGTCGAGGTGGAGGGAGGCGGTCTCCAGGTCCTCGTGCCCGTTGATGCCGGCCGCCTCGTAGCGCGGGGCGGCGGTGTCGAGCTGGCTGATGAGGGCGGCGAGGTCGGTGGCCGGGGGCTGCTGCGCGACGTAGGCGATGTCGTCGGCGTAGCGGCGGATGAGGGTCTCGGCGGTGAGCACGGTGGCGGTCATCGTCGTCTCCTGCACGGTGGTTCGGCCGATGTGGCGGCCGGGGCCGGGCTGTCCGGTCCTCCGCACCGCCCCCGGACCTCCGCGCGGTGCGCGGGCCAGGGGGCGGCACAGGGAGCCGTCAGACCGTGCTCGGCGCCACCGCGTCGAGGTCCTCGGCCGTCTTGCGGGCGCGCGGGGCGAGGTAGTCGAGGATGTCCCGGACGTTGGTGACGGGGACCGGGGTCGGGTCGTCAGCGGTCAGGAGCGTGTAGCGGGGCTCGGCGATGCCCCGCTCGCTCTCCTCCCGGCTGTAGTGCAGGACCGTGCCGGGGGCGAGGTAGTAGCTGGCCTCGCCGTTGATGTAGCCGCGCCACCGGCCGGGGTTGCTCAGCAGCTGGTCGCTGAGGTCGATACGGTAGGCGGCCTGGGCGGCGCGGCGTGCGGCGTCGTCCTCGGCGGCCGCGGTGACCTGGTCGAGCGCCTCGCCCAGGCCGCTCGGCACGGCGGCGCCGCGGGCCTCGGCCGCGCGGGTCTGGGCGGCGGCCCGCATGTCGGCGGCGTCGGCCTGGGCGAAGCGGCGGCACACCGGGGCGAGCAGCGCGTCGGCGACCGTGGTGAAGAGGAAGACGCCGCCGAGCGCGACGGCGCCGGTGGCGGCCAGGCGCAGGTCGGCGTCGAGGGTGGCCGGGTAGTAGGTGTATCCGACCACGGCGCCGCTGGCGGCACCGGCCAGCATGGTGACCATGTCGGCGCCGTCGAGCAGGGCCTGGATGGAGCGGCGTACGGAAGCGCGCACAGCGGTTCTCCTTCGGAGATGCGGGGAGGGCGGCCCGCAGGACAGCGGGCCGGTTCAGCGAGGGAGTTCGTGATGCCCGGCCGGGCGGCGCGGACGGAGAGTGTGCGGGCGGCCGGTTACCGGGACTTCGCGCCGGTGGTGGCGACCAGGGCGGCGACCGTCTCCCAGCCGTGGTGCCAGGCGGCGTCCAAGTGGAAGGCCCCGTTCATACCGAAGTCCGCGAGCTTGTAGAAGTTGGTCTTGCCGGTCCTGGTGGCGAGCTTCTCCAGCAGGCCCTTGCCCGGGACGCGCCGGTCGGCGGCGTAGTGGGTGCCGAAGGAGATGGCGAGGGCGGCCGCGGCGGCAGTCGGGTGGACCCGGATGCCGAGCGCGCGGGCGCCGAGCCCGGCGACGATCGCCTGCGTGGCCGTGTAGGTCAGGCAGTGCTCCAGGCACGCCTTGCGGCCGTCGGCCGTGCCGTGGACCGTCTTCTTCTCGGTGACCGGGTCCTGGTAGGTGACCGGGTGGTCGTCGGACGCGCCCTTCACCCGGGCGCAGAAGTCGCTCTGCACCCAGAAGTCGCCGGCGGCGCTGGCGGCTCGGGTCAGTCCGAGCAGGGCGGCGAAGACGGCGGGACGGTGAGCCTGCATGAGGGGTCCTCTCGGGTCAGGCGGCCAGAAGGTGCGGGGCCGGGGGAGCGGTGTAGGAGGCGGGGTCGGCGGGCGTGCTGTCGTAGCACTCCAGGCACGAGCCCAAGGTCTTGAGCGGTGTTGGCGGAGTGCACTTGTTCCGTAGCTGCGGTATTCCAGTGCCAAGGCGCCGCGGAAGCCGCGTGGGCCATCGCCTGTCCTCGGACAAGCCGGGCAGGGAACGGGCTGGCCCCGTTCCGCATCAGCAAGGCAAGATCGGTCGTGTGATACGCGATCCTCGTGACGATGCCGAGTTGCTAGCCCTGGTTCGCCGGTACGTCACGCCCGAGCGGCGCTACCTGAAGCTCGGCGGTGGCTTGCTGAGCATGCAAAGTCCTGAGTCCGACCGATTCATGCGAGACCTTCGTGAGGACGCGGGACTCATCACCGCAGAGGAGATCGCCAAGCTTCTTGAGGGCAGCTGGCGTGAGCGGAGAACTGCGGCTTGGCTCGTAGCCGTCTCCCGCCGGACCGAGTTCCGTGAGCGTCTCGGGGAACTCCTGCTGGCCAGCGAGGTCTGCTGCGCTGGGCTGGCCTACAGCGTGGCCCTGGCCAGCTTTGGAACGGCACGCGACGCTGATCTGCTCGCCGACTATCTGGATCGCTACCTCCGTCGTCCTGACCTCGGATACGACCAGACTGTCGTCATGGGCGCTCTCCAGTTCATCGATCTGAACCTCGGAGGCGGTCAAGCCGACCGCTTCCGGCAACCGGGTGGCCTGTGGCAGCAGTGGCTCCAGGACGCACCTCACATGCAGGACGACTCGGACCCCGCCCCCTACTTTTTGAGCCTCACTCGTCGGCTCTGCGCATTCGTTGACGAATGCGCAGAGGCGCTATGACCGCTCCCATCTCGTGGTGGTCTCTCTGGACCATGGCCGCCGCCCGGAGAAGCAGTCAGATCTGCGTGCGGGACGCGATGTAGTCGAGCCAGTCGCGTCTGGCGTATCCGGTCCAGCGGGTGGCATTGCTGATGCTGGTGCCGGTGAGGTCGGCGAGGACGGACGCCGGCAGGTCTGTGGCGAGCGCGAGACGAGCATTGTTGCGGCCAGCGCGAGGTGCGATGCCGTGTCGGCGGAGCTTCAAATTGAGGTAGGTGGCTCCGAGAGGGCGGGCGGGTTCCTGGCCGGGGAACAGCCACGGTGTTGTGCTGGCTGTCTGATCAAGCTGCCAGCGTGCCCGACACTGGTCACGTTGCGCACGGACCAACCGGGCGACTTCGGGCGGCAGCAGAAGACGATGGCCTGCGAGGTTGAGCGCCACCATCGCGTTGTCGTCTACGACGTCGCGCACGGTGAGTTCGAGCAGTTTGGTGTGCTGCAGGCCGAAGAGGAGCGTCAGGGCACCAGCCGTACGAACATCGAGAGGCAGAGAATCGTCGCCGAGACACCGGTGTAGCTGCTCGGTCTGCTCCTCGTCCGTCATGAAGACGCTGGGTGCGGCGATGCGTGCCCGGGGAACTACGAGCTCGCCGACAAGGCTCCGACCTCGCGCCCAGGTGATGAAGGCACGCACCTCACGACGTTCTACAGTCCCTTCCTCCAGCCACATCTCGAGTTCTGGCTGTGTGAGTTCCCCGAGAGCGGTGCCGTGCTTGTCGAGCCAGTCGAGCAGTTCCAGGGCCCGGCGCAGTCGCGATCGCATCTGGTGCTGTGTGCTGGCGCGTAGCGGGCGGTGCCGATGGGCCCGGCGGATGCGGTGGAGCAGATACCAATGAGTGAAGGGGATGACGAGCTGCCTCTGAGGGAGCGGTGCCTGGGCCAAGAGGGCGTCCGCCCAGCGGGGGAGGGCCTCCAATCGTTCGTCGCGCGGCGGCAGCACCGCGGCGACGACGAGGACGTCGCGGATGTAGCGAGTGGTCGGCGTGTTGGGGAGGTCGTCGAGCTGTTGGTGGGTGATCTCCTCATCGGAAATGGCTAGCTGAGACAGGAGGCCAGGCACTCCGGCGCGGGTCAGCCAATGCGCCACTCTGCGGGGGCGTCCTGCGGTGGCGAGAGCCGAGTGGAAGTTCTGCCGCTGTGCGGGGACCGCTTGATCTCGCCCTCCGAGAGCTTCGGCCAGTTGTTTCGTGATGAAGCAGCGGGTGCACAACTGCTCGCGGAAGATTTTGTCGCTCGTGCCGCAGCGTAGGCACGCGTAGGTGAGATCGACTCCGGCGCACGGTCCACAGATGCCGGCCTCTGTTTCGGCGGAACCGATCAGTGGACGTCGCTCTTCGCACTGAGCGCAGGCGCCGGGGCGTGCGCGCACTGCCGCGTAGCAGTGTTGGCAGACCGGTCCCATCGGCCAGTAGGCATGGACAGGACGGTCGTGGAGACAGCGCGCGCATGGTCGCGTAGGGCGAGGACAGCAGCTCTGGCAGAACGGCTTGCCCGCCACCCTGCGCGCGCAGGTCCGGAGCCGGCCGCAGGAGGAGCAGGCGACCGGCGGAGCGTGATAGCAGCGGGAGCACAGATCGGGCCTATCGTCGCCACCGCGCCGGTCGACCGTACGTACTTCTCCACAGCTGCCGCAGCGGCGCTCAGGTTGTCGGTAGCAGCGTCGGCAGACCGGTCCGTCCGCCGAGATCGCTTGGACTGGGGCCTGAACTCCGCACCCGAAGCAGGTGCGCTCAGGACGTGGGTGGCATCCCTGACAGCGGACACTGCCGTCGGGCATGCGGTAGGTCGCGCGGCGTACGCGCCCGCACTGCCCGCATGCGGTGGCAACGTGTTTGCCGTAGCAGGTGCCGCAGAGCGGGCCGTTCGGACCGCTGCCATTGATCCTCATTTGGCGGCCGCAGCCTGAGCAGGTCTTCGGCGGCCGCACCCGGTAGGCGCAGCTCGAACAGCAGTGTCCGGCCGGGAGGCGATGCGTGAGCTCGCGCGAGATCTTTCCGCAGCCGGCGCACGTCGGCAGGGTGACCGGGCCGTGCCCGGCGGCCGCCAGGGCATGGGCGAGCCTCACCAGGTTCTGTGGAGGCGTCGGGCCCGGATTCGTCAGGGCGTCTTGGTGCTGCTGGAAGTGGCGGGCAAGGGCGACGCAGGAACGTGCTGTGATCTTCGCGCGTTCCAGGGCCTCCGCAGCCTGCTCGCCGGTCACCCCTGTGAGCTGGGAGGTGAGGTATGCGACGACCTGTCGATGTGCCTCGCCGAGGCGGAGGGGAGCGGTCATTCCGCGCCAGGGCGTCGGATCGTCGTGCGACGCGCCTGCGGCCGGGACACCGGCTGCTCGCCGACAGTCTTACGCACCTCAGCGTTGGTGACCTCCACCCGGATCAGGTCGTTGGGCTCACACGCGAGGATGTCGCACAGTGCGGCGAGCGTGTCCATGGACAGTCTTTGCGGTGTCTGCGTCACGAGACGAAAGACCTGCTCACGTGACAGATGCACGCCGCGTTCGGCCAGCAGCGGGACCAGTTCCGTGGTCTGGAACATGCCCTTCTCTGCCATCCGGATCCGTAGCTGCCAGTCGATGGCCATCTTTCTGATCACGTTTCCTGCCCCCATAGATCGCCGTGCCGGGCTTGCAGTGAGCGTCGTAGTAGCCGGTTTCGGTACTCGTCCGAGACGTGGCTGTAGATGGCCGTGGTGCTGGCGTAGGCGTGGCCGACCTGGTCCTGGACGAACTTTTCTGGATAACCGAACTCGATCAGATGGGTCACGTAGCTGTGCCGCAGCGAGTGCAGGTCCAGCTCCGCGGGCAGGTCGGCGGCCCGGCGCACTGTCTCGAAGGCGTCGTTCAGCCGTCTCAGGGACATCCGGTCGCGGCGCTCGGTGATCCAGAACGCCGGGTGCTTGCCCGGCACGAAAGCGGGGCGGACCTCGCTGACGTACTGGTCCAGGACGTCGACGATCCAGTCCATTTCCGGGACGGTCAGAACGCTGCGGCGCTTGGGAGGTCCGCCCTTGGATGCCTTGCCGTGACGGACGAAGATCGCTCCGAAGCGGCCGTAGTCGGCGACCTTGGGATTCCGGCGCAGGTCGCACAGGTCCAGGCCGCATGCTTCCTGGCGCCGCAGGCCGAAGGCGTAGACCGTCTTCAAGACCATGGCGTCGCGAAGGGCCGCGAGCGAGCCCTTGCGTCGTCGTGCGCGGATCTCCTCGACACGGCCGTCGGCGGCGTCGAAAAGGGTCTGGACTTCGTCGTAGGTGAGCGGACGCCGTTCGGCGGCTCCCTCGTACTCGCTGGCGTGGGTGATCGTGTTCCACTCGTGCAGGAGCTGGACCGGAGCCCGCCCGAATCGCTCGTTGCATGTGGACGGCCAGCCGTAGCGGGCGTCGGTGATGTAGTCGAAGAACAGCCGAAGGTCGTTCTGGTAATTCCGTACGGTCGACACGGCGAGCGGCCTGCCAGGGCGCCGGGTACGAAGAGCGTCGAAGAATGCCTCCACCTCGGCGGGGTCCCACTGCCACGGGTACTCATTGGTAAATCGGGCCAGTCGACGGACCAGCGCGATCCGGGGGTTGATCGTCGACTCCCTCAAGAAACGCGTGCGCTGCTGTAGTGCCCAGCCTTCCAACATCGCTTCCAGGACGGCAGGTTCGGGGTCCAGGTGCACGACTCCGTCGGCGAGGACCAGGCGCGCGGCTCCAGGCATATCAACGACAGCACTCACGATGCATCTAACGCATCATCGTTGAGTCGGTAACGGGTGCCAGGTCAGCGCATCCCAACCAACCACCGAGCCGACGCTAACCTGGGCATCAACTGCAGCTCAGCGAGTTGGCGCGGTGCGAAATGTGTTGCATGCGATGGAATACGGCAGCCTGGATGCAGTGGAAGTAGCGTCGGCGGCAGGTGCCGCAGGTCTGGCGGGCGGCCATCGCGGCGTCGAGCGGGGCCTCCTTGGCGAGGGTCATCGGGAACTTGGGCCTCGCCAGGTCGATCCGGTACAGCCACGCGAACCGCCGACCGCCGCGGCACTCGATACGGGCGACGGGCTCCTGGCCGCCGGGGCGCAGGCCCATCTCCCGCAGCTGGCGGCGGGTGGCGAGCCCGGGGCCGGCCTGGCGCCACCGGAAGACCGGCAGCGAGCCGTCGCCGGGGTCGTGCGGGTCGATGTCGACCAGGTCCTCGTCAGTCTCGTGGGCGTACACGGGTGCCTCCCCGGAGTGGGCGGGCGGTCAGTGGGGGAGCGGGGCGGAGTTCCTCGTCGCGGCGACGGTGAACTGGCCGTCACCGGTCAGGGCGTCGGCAAGGCGGGTGGACAGCTCGGTGTCCTCGGTCCTGAGGAGCTCCAGGGCCTGGGTGATGCGGTACTCGGCGGCCAGGCGGCCGCGCTCCTGGCTGGCGGCGCGGTCGTGGAGCTCCTGGACGTGGGTGTGGAGCTCGCGGAGGGTGCGGGTGCGAATCAGACGGAGCATCGGGGTCTCCCGAGGGGCGGTGGAGCAGGGCGGGAAGTGCGGCGCCCCGCCGACCGGGGGGTCTGCGGGGCGCGGGTGGTGGCCGGTCGGCCTGTCCGGTCACCGGGACCGGCCGCCGCCGAGGAACGGGGCGGGCCGGTGCCGGTGGCCGGGCGGGTCGGTCGGTGCCGGTGTCAGAGGGCGGCGGAGACGACGAGGACGATGAGGGCGGCCGAGCCGCCGATCAGGAGGGCGGCGCCGGCGCTGGCCCACCAGTAGTGGCCCAGCGTCTTCTCGTCGCGCAGGTCGCTGAGGCCGTCGGCGATGCGGGCATGGAGAACGGCGAGCGGGGACAGGGCGGCGTACCAGCGGCCCAGGCGGTCTATCTCGCCGGCGAGTTCGTCGTCGGGGAAGTGGCCGCCGTGGACGGCCTGGCGGTGGGCGTCGCCTTCGGCGTCGAGGTCGTCGGGGTGGAGGACGACGGGGCTGGTGGTGCGGCAGATGGTGCAGCGGTAGCGGTAGCGGCGCACGGTGGCGGTCTCCCGAGGGGGCGGTGTTCGGGCAGGGAACGGCGACGCCCCGCCCGGAAGGAGGTTCCGGGCGGGGCGCTGGGCCGAGCTGTGCGGTGTGTCAGGTGTTGATCTGCCTGCGGACGTCTGCGACGAGGCGGAGGATCTCGGTGGCCATGTCGCTGATCGTCTGGAGCTGCCTGTCGATGTCGGCCGGGTCCGGGCCGGTGAACGAGAACGAGCGGCCGTCATCTTCCGGCTGTGGGTCGGTGAAGGAGAACGAACGGCCGCCGCGGTCCGGCTGCGGGTTGGTGAACGAGAACGACACGGGCAGCTCCAGCGTCAGATGTTCAGGTGGTGGGCCCGCCGGATGGCGGCCTCCCACACGCTACGCACCTCCGCTCCGCTGTGGCAGTCGTTCCAGGACGGGATGGCCTCCCACTTCTTGCCGTGCTGGCGCCGGGCCTCGTCCAGCAGGAGGTTCCCGGCGTCGCAGTAGGCCGCGTTGCGGGAGCCGGCCGCGGCGCGCAGGGCGCCGATGGAGCAGCGGGCGCCCTCCGTGTTGATGAGGGAGTACCTGGTCCAGCCGTGGGTGTCGAGGAAGTTGAGCGCGTCGGTGAGGACCTTCTCGACCGGGCCGGTCAGGCGCATCGGCAGGGTGGCGGTGAGGGGAACCGCCGCGAGGGCGGCGGGGGCGGCGGGTTCCGGAATGGGGTCGGGGTCGGGGTCCAGGAGCTGGAACGCCTTCTCGTACAGGTCCTGGTCGACGGGGGTGAAGTCGGTCTTCGTGTGGGTGTTCATGCTGCCCTCCACAGGCCGCTCTCGTTGATGACCTTGTTCTGCTTCTTCAGCTCGGACAGCCGCGGCTTGACGCGAGTGGCGGGGATCTCGAGCTTGCGGGCGATGGTTTCGGCGGTCATGGGGATGGAGTGCTCCTGGAGGAGCTCGAGGATGCGCGGCTTGATCAGCTCCTGTCCCTCGGGGGCCGCCGGTGCTCCGCCCGGCCGGGCGGGCCCGGGGACGGCGTGGAGACCGGCGGGGTTGTGGTGGGCCGCCGGCTCCTGCGAGGAGGAGGCGGCTTCGGCGGCGGCGAGGAGGTCGGCGAGGCTGCCGACCAGGTTCTTGCCGCGCTTGTCGACCATCCGCGTCTGGGCGATGGCGTCGCGCTCGCGCCAGGCGTCGCAGTCCTCGATCCCGACCGGCCGCTCGCCCCCGGCCAGGGAGACCGGCGGCACGTCCAGGTGCAGGGAACGGAACTGCACGGCCTGGCTGCCGGGGGTGAGGAGGTAGCCCAGGCCGAAGGTGCCGTCCTCGGGAGCGGCGGCGGCCTCGGTGGCCAGGCCGGACATGTCCCGGTCGGCGACCTTGGCGTACTGGCCGGGCCACTGCGAGGGGATCCTCGACAGGTCGAGGCCCTCCGCGCCCTCCACCGCGTTCGTGCCGACCAGGGAGCCCTGGCCCTTGGCGCAGCGCAGGAACACCGCGCCGCCGCCGATCAGCAGCTGGGATCGGATGACCGTGGAGTTGCCGAGGTCTTCGGCGAGCGGGGTCTGGGTGGCCAGCACGACGCCGATGCCCCGCTTGAGGGAGCGGCGGGTCAGCTGCTCCACGATCGCCTTCGCCTCCTCGGCGTAGGGCGAGGAGGCCGACAGCAGCATGTGGGCCTCGTCGATGATGACCAGGGCCAGCGGGTCGGTGAACGGGAACGCCGGGCTGCGGTAGCGGGATTCGCGGTCGAGGAGCATCGCGTAGGCCAGGCGCAGCGCGCCCATCGCCTCGTCCAAGCCGTCCCCGAGGTAGGCCGAGAGGGAGGCGCCGGCGATGGTCCCGGCCTGCGGGGAGGCGAGGATCACCGCGATGCCGGAGAGGTGGGCGGAGAGCAGGATCTGCTCCAGCAGCCCCGACTTGCCCGAGCGGGAGCCGCCGACGAGGTAGAGGTGGCGGGCGCCGGAGCCGGGCTGGGCGAGGGGCAGGAGCGCGGGGCGGCCGTCGACGTAGGTGCCGGCGCGGATGTAGCCGCGGGAGTCCATCGCCAGCTCGTCCAGGACCGAGGAGAGCATCGTGCCGTGCATCAGCGCATGCTCCCTCATCACCCGGATCCCCATCTGCGACGGCTTGTCGCCGGGGGCCAGGGCGATCTGGATCGTCTCCAGGTCCAAGTTGCCCGCGAGGTCCTGGAGGTTGACGGTGCCGATCGCCTTGCGGTCGCGGGTGGCGATGCCTTCCCAGTCCAGCGGCCCGTCGTAGCGGGTCAGGGTCAGGGTGGTGCCCGGCATCGCGCCCTCCGGGGCGCCGACGTACGCGGCCCACAGCTCCTCGGGCGTCGTGGGGGCCCCGGCCGCGATCTGCGGCTGCTCCGCCGGCACCTTCAGGTGCACGGTGACCGGCAGGGCGTTCGGCGCGTAGTGCTTGGGGTCGCCCAGCTCCACCTGGGAGACGGGGATCTGGTAGACGGAGGCGATGTCGGCGGCCCGGACCCGCACCTGCTGCCCCTGGGGCAGGGTGATGATTCCGGTGAACGCCACGTGGTCGGCGTCGATCTCGAGGCCGAGGTGCTCCAGGTTGGCCCCGGCCTGGATGAGGACGCGGCCCTCGGTCTGGGTCGGGCCGGAGATGTACTCGCGCCACCAGGCGGTGATGAGCTGCGCCTGCGACGTCTGCCCGGTGGCCGCCCCCGTCCCCGCTCCCGCTCCCGCTCCCGTGGTCACGGGGATGAGCTCGGGGGCGGGGAGGTGGCCGGCGAGGTTGCGGTGGTGGGCCAGGGCGGCCGCCCCGGCCGGGACGGCGAGCCCGAGGGCGATCAGCGGGTTCATGCCGGCGGCGAGGGCCTCGCTGGCGGCGATGCCGCAGCCGGTGGTGGTGAGCCCGCACGCGATCAGGGACCGCAGAACGGGGGCGGAGGCGCCGACGGCCCACGCCCCGGCTCCGGCCGCCGCGGCGGCGAGGGCGGACCAGGGGCCGGCGGCGAGTGGCACCACCGCGAGAGCGGCGGGCGCGTACTGGATGAACTGTGCTCGGGTCGGCCCCATGGTCCTTCAATCTCCTTTACTGCTGGGCGTAGAAGCCGGCTTCGGCCATGTCGACGGGGGAGGTGGCGACGGCGTCGGCGATGCCGCCGTGGTCGTTCTCGGTGGTGGTCTTCGCGTCGTCGGCGGCCGCGGAGGCGCTGTCGGCGGCGGAGGTGTAGGCGCCGGCGGCGTCCTTGACGCCGGTCATGGTCAGCGCGGCGTCGGCGAACTCGCTGGTGGTGGCGTCGTCGACGGCCAGCGCCTTCATCGTCTCGGAGGCGTCCAGCATCTGTTCGGCGGCGTCGTCGATGTCGGCGGCGAGCGTGGTGACGGTCTGGGCGTGGGCGTGGACCTTGTGGGTGAGCCAGGCCAGCTTGGTGCGCAGGGCCGCGTAGTTCGCGGCGTCCTTGAGGGTTTCGGTGGCGCTCATGCGGGGCCTCTCCTGTGTCTCTAGGTCAGCGGGCGTTGTAGAAGTCGCGCTCGGCGGGCTTGGTCAGGGGGGAGTCGGCGACGGCGCGGAAGATCCCGCCGTGCCGGGCCTCGGCGTTCGCGGAGGCGGTGCGGCACGCCTCCTCGCCGCCCTGAATCTTGTCGTGCACGTCCTTGGCGGCCGCGGCCTGGAGGTCGAGCTGCTCCTTGAGCACCTCGCACTTGGCGATGAGGTTCGCGCCGACGCCCTTCGCGGTGATGTCGGCGATGAGCGTGTCGCAGTCCGTGGCCAGCTCCAAGGCCTCGTCCATGAGCTCCAGGGCGGTGTCGGTGCTGGCCTGGCACAGGGTGGCCGAGCCGTCGGCGAGGTCGATGACCTGGGTGAGGGTCATGACCTCGCCGCCGCTGTAGGTGCGGGACTTGCCCGCGGCGGTCGTGACGTGGACGCCCTTGTCGTCGACGGTCGCGGCGTGCGGGACGGGCGGGTTGGGCTGCATAGAGGGGTCCTTCCGGATGTGGTCGGGCAGCTTGACGGTGCGGGGCCGCGGAATGGTCCCGGCCGGGGGAACTGCGGACCCCGGCGGCACCGTCACCGGCGGGGTCGTCGGCGGCGGAGTCGTCGGGGGAGGAGGCGCCGTCGGCGGTGGGGGTGCGGACGGCGGCGTCGCCGTGGAGGACGGGGTGCCCGCCGGCGGAGTCGCCGAGGACGGGGTCCCGGTCGGCGCGGTCGTCGAGGACGAGGTCCCCGTCGGCGCCGTCTTCGAGGACGGCTTCCCCTTCGTCGGCTTGCCCTTCGGCGACTTCGCCGCAGAGGGGTCTGCTGAAGGGGAAACGGAAGGCGTCTCGGTCGGCTCCTTGAGGTAGGCCGAGCGCCATCCGTCGCGCAGACCACCGGCCATATGCGCGCCCACCAGAAGACCGTAATGCATTTTCGCCGCGACGTTGTACGGCGTATTTCGGAACGTTTCCGGAGCCCGGGTCGGATTCCATTTCTCTTTTGTTTTAGCGGGGGGTTTTTTGATTCCCGCCTGCTCGTATTTCCCGTGCGTTTTCTCCACGCCGAACACGTAGCTGATGGCGAGGAGCAAGAGCAGTTCCATGACCCTCCCTTCTGTGACTCTGTGTGGTTGAGGTCGGTTACCGGTTACCGGTTACAGGCCCCCAGGAGCGCCGGTTCGGGCCCTCCGGCGGGGGGTTCGAGGGGTCTCTGGGGGCTGTAACCGGTAACCGGTAACCGGGCTTGCTCACTCAGCGCGACCCGGAGCCGATGTTGTTCACGGTCGTGTTCGCCGTGTTGAACACGGACTCCAGCGTGCCGCGGATCGACTCGCTGAACGGCGTGTACGGCAGGAAGATGCCGGAGACGATGAGCATGATGCAGACGACCATCTGCTTCCCCTTGGTCTTCTTGAAGGTGAAGAACAGGGCCCAGCAGAACAGGGCGAGGGCGAAGAACTGAAGCGTCATTTTTACGCACCCTTCTCGAAGGTGAATCCCTTGTTGCTGACGGGGGTTGCCGCGCCCGAACCGGAGGGCGTGGAGAGCTTCTTGTAGGCGATGAATCCGCCGCCGCCGACGAGCGCCACCCACAGCCAGGGGCTGGAGGTGATGCCGCTGCTGGAGCTGGCGCCGGCGGGCTGCTGGGCCCGGGCGGAGGTGCCGCTGAAGACCGGGGCGGGGCACTCGGGGATCCGGGAGATCTCGAAGGAGGACGCCTTGGCGACGGCCGCCGCGCGGTCCTTCATGCACTCGCGGTAGACGGTCAGCTCCCGCTCGTACGCGGCCTTGGCGGTGGCCTCCTCAATCTGGGCCCGCTGCTTGTCGGCCTCGGCCTCCACCAGGGCGTTCGCGGCGTCCTGCTGGGCGCGCGCACGCTCCTGGGCTGCCTGGTCGGCCTGCGCGTTGGTGACGGCGATGACCGTCCCGCACACGGCGACGACGGCGATCGTGCCGCACACGGCGAGGGCCGCGGTGTTGCGGCGCATCCCGTCGACCGCGGTGGAAAACCTCGAGGTCGCGGGCTTCTCCGGGGCCTCGGGGGCCGGGGTCTGCGGGGTCGGAGGCTGGGGCTGGGGGGTCATGAGGCTGAGCTCCTTGTCCCAGTCGATGCCGGACATGACTGATGAACTCCTTCTCGGTGTGGGTCGAGCCCGCCCAGGCATGCCGGAAGCGGGGTCTGATCAGGGGAAACGTGCTGTACTGGTCGTGACTGCTTCCGGCAGTCGCAAAGAGGGCCAGCCCGCTGACTTCGGGCTGGCCCTCCTTGGTGTGTGCCGGACGGTGGGTCAGGTGAGGTGCTTGTCGGCGTCCTCGGGCCGCAGCAGGCCGGCCTCCTTCAGCAGCCGGACCGCGCGGGGCAGGTTGACCGAGAGGTCGGTACGGACGCGGTAGAGGGTGACGTAGCCGTCTTCATCGCGCGGCAGCGCCTGTACGAGCGGGAGGAGTTCGGCGTCCGTACGGGCGGGCGTACCGGGTCGGTCCGTACCGGCTGTACGGCCCGTACCGGCGGTTCCGGTTGCGCGGGAGGAAGCGGTGGTCGTACCGGTACGGCCACCCTGTACGGCGTCGGAGCCGAGCTGGGTACGGACGCTGACCGTGCCGCTGCGCTCCTGTACGGCGGCGTGCGTCGTACCGGTACGCCCCCGGGGCGCCGTACCGGTACGCGCCGCCCCGTCCAGGGGGGTGTGTACGCCGTGTGGACGGTCGCTGTACGGCCTGGTCAGCGCCCCTTCAACCCCGTCGTGGTGCGCGGGGCGGGAAAGGGCGTGTGCCGGGTCCGTACCGTCGTGTCCGGCGCCCGTACCGTCGGCTCCTCCGCCGTTGTTCGCGGCGTACAGGTCGCCGTACGCGGGCTGCGTACGGCCGGACGCGATGCTGTCTGTACCGTTCGTCCGGCGGTGCGTACCGGTACGGGCGGGCGTTCCGCTTCCGCCGTCCGTACCGGTACGGTCCGGCGTACCGGTGGCTGTACTGGACGAGGTGTCCGTACCGCCGTGGCCGTCCGTACCGTCGTTGTGCATGAGGGTGTGTACGCGCCAGATGACGGCCACGAAGATCAGGACGACGAACGTCGTCAGCCACCACGGGGCCGACCCGCCCTCGGGGACGAGGTGCGCCTGCTCGGAGAGGTGGAAGATCACGTTGGCCGACGCCATCAGGATCAGCGCCGGCGCGATGTCCTTCTTGGTGCGGAACGCGGTGACGCAGTAGACGTCGATCGACACCGGCAGGAGCGGGGCGACGTACTGGTTGATGCCGACCATGCGGGCCAGCTCGTACTCGCCGCTGGCGGCGAGACCGACGCCGGCGGCGAGCGCGACCCACGGCGCCGTCTTCCACAGCTTGCCGCCGAGGTTCTGACGACGGCCGCGCCACTTCGAGGCGGCCTTCTTCGCCTCGCGGGCCTCGTTCAGCAGCCGTCGGGCGCGGGCCTCGTCGGCCTGCGCCCGCTCGGTGACAGCCTTCGCCTTGCGCTCGGCCTCGGCGGTGATGCGCTCGGCCTCCTTCTGCGCGGCCGCGCGCAGCTCCTGGGCGACGGTCGTGGCCTCGGTGCGCAGCTTCTCGCGCTGCTGGTCGCACGCCCTCTTCAGCCCGGCGAGCTCCTCGGCCAGGGCCTGGCGCTTGGCCTCGGCGTCGGCGTCGAACTTCTCGCCGAGCTCGCGGAGCTCGGCGCGCAGCTCGGCGCGGGCGGTCTCCGCCTCGGTGTGGGCGGCGGCGACGTGGGCGTCGGCCTCGCGGCGCCGCTCGGCGGCGGCCTGGACCGCGTCCGCGTGCAGCGCCTCCGCCTCGGTGCGCCGGGCGTCGTACTGCTCGGCGGCGGCCTTGGCGAGCTGGGCGTGGCGCTCGCGGGCCTGCTCGACCTCGGCCTGGGCCGCGGCGAGCAGTTCGTCGGCCTCGGCGCGGGCGCGGGCGAGGATCTGCCCGGCCTCGGTGCGGCGGGTCTCCACCAGGGCGCCGATCTCGGTGAGGTCGGCCTCGGCCAGGCGCCGCAGCTCGGCGACCGCCGTCGCGGTGGCCTGGTGGTCGGCGGCGGCGAGCTCGGTCAGCTCCGCGACCTGCGCCCGCGCCTGGGCGAGGAGCTGGTCGGCGCGGGTCTGGGCCTCGGCCAGGAGCCGGTCGGCCTCGCCACGCAGCTGCTGCGCCTCCTCGCGCGCCGTCTCGGCCTCGGTGGTGGCCGCCGCCCGCTGGGCGGTGGCTTCCTCCTGGGCGCCGGCGGTGACGGCCTCGGCGCGGGTGCGCGCGTCGGCCAGCAGGGCGGTGGTCTGCTCGTGGGTGTCGGCGACGGTGCGCGCCGCCTGCTCCTCGGCCTGGGTCTGCAGGGCGAGGGACTGCTCGCGGGCGGTGTCGATGATGTCGGCGGCTCGGTCGCGGGCGTCCGCGACCCGGGCCAGCGCCACCCAGTCCGTCTCCGGCGCCACCGTCGTCTCCGTCTCGGAGACCGGCGCCATCTCGGAGAGCGGCGCCGGGGCGGGGGCGGGCAGGGTGGAGGCGGCGGGCTTCACGGCCGTCGTGGCCGGCGTCTTGGTGCGGGCGGTGGCCCTCTTACGGGTTCGGTTGGCGGCCACGCCGCCTCCTTCCAGGTCGGGTGCCGCCCCGGGAGGCCGGGGCGGCGGTGGTACTCGGTGGGTGGGGTCAGTCGCGCGGGGCGGGCAGCTCCGGCTGGCCGTTCGCGGTGGCGTGCTGCTGGGTGAGCCAGGCGAGCGCGGCCGCGGTCATGTCGTTGGCCGCGCCGTCGGCGTGCAGCGGGGCGGTGTCGATGTCGCGCATCGCGTCGACGGCGGGCAGCAGCCGCATGTAGTCCGGGTCCGCCTGGGAGACCTTGCGCCGGGTGTTCAGGCAGACCAGGTCGTAGCCGCCGCTCAGCCAGCCGTACTCGACGCGGCAGACGAAGGTGTGGTCCGGCTTACCCGCCCAGAACAGGCTCGGGTCGCGGAACAGGACGTGGTCGCCCGCCTTGAACTTGGTCGACTCAGTAGTGCTTCGGGCCTTGGCGTGCATCCAGCTCTCCTCGCAGGTCGTGGTGGTCCGGGCTGTCCGGCTCCCCTCGGCCCCGTCCGTACCGGCACACGGGCCGGGACGGGCGGGGGAGGCAACCGACAGGCGGGGAAGGGTCACTCGACGCCGACGAAGCGGAAGGCCGCGAAGGCGGTCGTGCGGGGGTCGGCGGTGGCCTGGACGATGCGGTCGGCCTCGTCGACGTCGCCGCGGTTGACGGCGTCGGCCGCCGCCCGGGCCGCGTCCCAGTCGATGCCCGTCGGCGCCGCCGGCGTCTCGGCGGGGGCGGGGCGGTGGAGCCGGGCGCGCAGCGTGCGCCAGGCCCGGCGGAGCGGGCGGGCGCGGCGGGCCCGGGTGACCCGGGCGGCGGCGTCGCGGTGCCCGAGCTGGTGGAGGATCTGCTCGGATTCGTAGTCGGCGGCGGTCCAGCCGTCGCGGCGGATGGTGCGCATGGTGCCTCCTGGAGACGGGCGTCGGCTCCAGCCGATGCCCGGTAGAGGGCGTGAGGAAGGCCGGCGACCCGTCAGGCGGGCCGCCGGTGAAGGCGCGTGCGGTCAAGCGGGAAGGGATCTGGGTCGGGCTCCCGGCCGGCGGTCACGGTGGCCGGGAGCCCGACTGTCGGCGGAGCGACGCTCGGTGTCGGGTCAGCACCTCTGGCAGGAGGGGGTGTCCCACCAGCAGCTGCACGTGGGGCACTGCCACAGGTGCCGCAGGGGCGCGGTCAGGACGGCCAGGAAGGTCTTCATGCCGCCGTCCCCTGTCCGTTGCGGGCGCGGTTGCGGGCGGCGCGGCGCTTCATCGCCCGCCGCTCGTTCTCCGCCAGGCCGCCCCAGACGCCCTCGTCCTGCCCGGACTCCAGCGCCCACTGCAGGCACGCCTCCATGACGGGGCAGCGGCGGCAGACGGACTTGGCTTCCTCGATCTGCAGCAGGGCCGGACCGGTGTTGCCGATGGGGAAGAACAGCTCGGAGTCCTCGTCGCGGCAGACCGCGTTGTGGCGCCAGTCCATGGGGGTCACCGTCCCGAGCGGACGCGGCGCAGGGCCTCGTCCATGTCCGTGTCGGAGTCGCCGTTGTTCCGTGCGATGCTGTTCTGCATCAGGTCCTCCATACAGGTCCTGGACAGCCTCGGGGGCCCAATCCCCGGGGCTGTCGTTGTGTTGGCGGGTCGTACGACCGGCCACGACCAGCGGCCACCCCCTTGGTGCAGTAGGGGGTGGCCGTTGATCGTGGGCGTCCATCCGGTGCCGGTGGGTCAGGCGGCGGCGTACTCAGGGCGGCATCCGGAGCGGATCGTCCGGCGCAGCCGAGCGGCGTGGGGGAGAAGGACGTCGACCAGGCGCTCGCAGACGCGGGCGGTGATGGTCGGGTCGGTGGCGAGGATGTCGCGGCCGGCGTCGACGCGGGCGGCGATCTCCGCGCCGTGCGCGAGGGCGAGCTCGTGGCGGCGGTCGGGCGGGACGGTCAGGACCGCGGCCGCGTACCGGCGCATCTCCCGGGCGGTGCCCGCGGGCTCGTACATCTCCAGCGGCGTACCGAAGGCGACGTCGAGGCCGATCTCGGCGTCGGTGAGGTCGGTGGGGAGCGGGATGTCGAGCTCGTCCAGGAGCGCGAGCGTCTCGGCGTCGAACACCTCGCCGCTGCTGGGCCGGTGGGACGTCAGGGGCAGAGTGGCGGGCATCGGAACCTCCAGGGTGCGGTGAGTGGGCAGGGACGGGAGCAGACGGCCCCGGCCTCGGCCCCCGCGCGGTGCGGGAGCCGAGGCCGGGGCCGGGTCGGTGGTGCGGGTCAGGCCGCGAGAGCGGGCTTGCGGCGGCGGGCGCCGAAGACGGGCTTGCAGCGGGCGGTGTACGCGGCGGCGGTCTCGCCCGGGGCCGGGGTGGGCAGCGCGGCCCGGACCGCGGCCACCAGCTCGGTGTGCGTGGACTGGTCGTCCGGGGTCAGGGGGCGGCGCCAGAGCGTGGCCAGGTGCGTGTAGGCGACGCGGGCGAGGTGCTCGTCGAGGACGTCGCTCGCGAAGCGGCCCGGGGCGGCGTCGGCCAGGACGCGCAGGGTGCCGGCGGCCAGGGCCTGGACGGAGCTGTCGTCCCGGGCGTTCTGCCGGGGCATGGCCGGCAGGGCGCCGGCGGGTCCGTCGACGGCCCGACCGCGCGTGGTGGGGAGCGCGTCGGCGGGAACCGCGCGGGCGGCGTCGGCCTGGCGAGCGGCGGGAACTGCACGCTCCCACTGGGCTCGCCGGTCGGCGGGCCGCTCCTGGGGCCGGGCGACCTTGAGGGTCTGGACGGTGGCGCGGCGGTGACGGGTCAGGTCGACCGCGAGGCGCTCCTCGCGCGCCCACTCCTCGTACTGGCGGCTCCAGGTGGCCGGGGTGATGTCGACGTCGACGAGGCGGTTGCTGGAGCTGCAGCGGATCGCGGCGTCGACGCCGGCCCGGCCGGTGTGGTGCGGGACCGTCTTGAGGAGGTAGGTGCCGCGGTGGGGGGTGACGGGCACCCAGGTTTCGCACTTCGGGCAGACCAGCGAGATACGGCGCTTCTGGGTGGACTCGACCCGCCGCATGTCGATGTGACCGGGCGACAGGGTCGACAGGACGATCGGGGCGAGGGGACTGACGCGGGAGGTACGGGTGCGGCCCCGGCGCTTGGCGGCCTTGGGCATGGCGAGCTCGGACATGGCGACTCCTCGGCAGGAGAAGGGGAGGGAGGGGGTGCACGGGGCGGATGCCTTCTCCACCCACCAGGCCCACGAGCCAGAGGCCCGCGTCCCGGCGGATAGACAGCGCATCAGCGCTGAGGTCGTGCAAGCAGTTCCGCCGGCCGGGGGGTTTGGTCTTGGCTACCGCCTCCGGCCACCTGCCCGACTCCGAAGAGACGAGCTGCAGAAACTGCGGTGGTGCGACTACGCGGTGTTCCCGGAGGATCACCGCCTTACCTACATCAGGTTGCCTCAGGTACCCTCAGGTGTCAAGCGGTATAGTGAGGCACCTAGACGGAAGAGAAGGGGCGAGGCGACATGCCAGGGCAACCGCGGGCCGACAACCGGCCGCCATACGCGCGCATCGCAGGTCACTACCGCGACCTCATCAGCTCTGGGGAGCTGGCGCCGGGCGACCTGCTGCCCAGCATCCGCGCCCTGGCAGATCAGTGGCAGGTCAGCACCGCAACGGCCGACCGCGCCATGAAACTTTTGCGCGACGAGAAGTTGGTCAACGGCATCCCGGGCGTTGGGACCGAGGTCATGGCGCGTCCCGTGTCGCTCGCCTCCGGATCGGAGCGCCACGATCGGAGTGCCACGACGAAGTCGTCCTGGGGCGTGGGGGAAAAATCCTCCGGCCACACCGCAGGCATGGTGTCGGCTCCCGAGGACGTCGCGGATGCGCTCGGCATCGAGCCTGGTGAGGACGTGATTCGCCGAAGCCGTGTCTACCGAGATGCTCACGGGATCATCTCCCACTCAACGTCCTGGATCCCGGCGGAGTTCGCCCAGGCGCTACCCGAGCTCGCCCGCAGCGAGCGCCTCAAGGGCGGGCTGTCGCTGGACCTCATCGCCGAAGCCACTGGTCGCCACGCCGTACAGCGTGTGGATGAGGAGACGGCACGCATCGCCACCGCCCGCGACCTCGAGCTCCTGGAACTGGAGCCCGACACCGTCGCAGCGATCCTTGTACTGACCGCGCGCTTCTTGGACGCCGACGGCGAGCTACTGGAGTACGGCGTGGACCTAGGGGCCCCCGGCCGCACCCGGCGAACCACGTCCGAGGTCCTGCGGTGACCGGGCCTGCCACCGGCCGCCCGGCTCCCACGCCCCGCGCGATCCTTATGTCGGGTCTGCAGGGCGCGGGCAAGACGACCCTCGCTCGTGCCCTGGAGAAGGCCGGCTTCCGGCGTCTCTGCCCCGACGAGGAGATGTTCCGCCGCTACGGCCACTACGGCCGGGACTTCCCCCGCGGACAGTTCAGGGTCAGAGAGGCACCCGTGCTCAAGGACATCGCCCTTGAGCTCAGAGAGCTCCTGGCGGCCGGACACGACGCCGTGGTCGACCACGGCTTCTGGACTCCGGAGGAGCGGGCCCAGTGGGCAGCGACTGTGGTGGGAGCGGGCGGTGAGCCCATTCTGATCTACCTGCCGCTCCCGCACGAGGTGCGCTGGGACCGGATCCGGAAGCGCAACGAGCAATCGCTGATCGACGCGAACTCCATCGAGTTCAGCGAGGAGGACCTCCTTCGGCATGCGGGACGCTTCTCCCCGCCGACCGACGACGAGCCGCACCTCGTGTACGACGGCAATCCGGACAGCGTCCTCGCCTTGCTCCGCCGCGCGCAGCAGCCGGATGCGGATGGAACCGTAGAACATTGAGCCTCCCGAGTCGGCGGACCGTTCGTTTCGGTTCTAGGTCCGCCACACTCGGGAGTTCCAGATCTGACATGTGGCCGGATCATCTGGCCACACAGGCCACGAGGTTGGGGGCGGGATGGCACAAAAGCCGAGGGAGCTGACGCCCTGGGTGTCGCCCTTGCATAACTGGGGGTACCAGCTGCGGGAGCTGCGGACCTCACGGGGCCTGAGCCTTCGCGAGCTCGGCAAGATCACTCGTATCGACCACAGCCACCTGGGACGATTCGAGCGAGCGGAGCGAACGCCCGACCGGTCGCAGGCCGTGGTCCTGGACGACAAGCTGGACGCCAGCGGCATGCTGCTCCGCCTGTGGGAGCGGATCGGTGACGAGCGTGGCCATGTGGCCAATCCCCCGTCCCATGTGGCCAGATCATCAATGGACCTAGCTTTCGCCAGGGCCGACCAGGCAGCGTCGGACGAGGGGATCTCGGTCCCGTGTCGTCTAGCTGATGGGTCGGTGATTTGGGTGGCTCTGAATCGGCGTGCGCTGCTGCGCACCGGGATGGGGCTCGGGGCTGCGGCCGCGGTCGGCGTCGGTTCGCCGGCCTTCGCGGACTCCGGTGCCGTTCCCAGTCTGGTCCGCAAGGCCCGGGCCGCGTACGCGTACGGTTCGACGCCGGTGGAGCACCTGCGTCGCACCCGCCGCCTGCTGATCGACAACGACAACCTGCTGGGACCCCGGCACGCCGTCGCCGCAGTGCGCGACCACATCCAGGTCATCCAGGAGCTGCGCCGGGACGCGAAGGGCGCCGACCGGCGGGACTTGATGGAGCTCCAGACGCAGTACGGCGAGTTCCTGTCCTGGCTCTACCAGGACCTGGGCAACCCGCAGGCGGCGTCGTACTGGCTGGACCGGGCTATGCAGTGGTCCCACACCGTCGGTGACAACGACCTGACCACGTACGTCATGGCCCGCAAGGCACAGCTGGCCGGCGACACAGCCGACCTGGTCGACGTGGTCGACCTCGCCGAAGCCGCCCAGCGCATGGCCCGTCCGCGCAGCCGCCTCGCCGCCGTCGCACGCACCTACGAGGCGTACGGACACGCGCTGCGCGGTGACGCAGACGAAAGCGAGCGGGCAATCGACGACGTCCGCAACGCCCTCGATGGCACCGCTGCCGACCCCACCCCGTGGGGCGTGTGGCTGAACGCCTCGTACGTGGAGGTCCACCGCGCCCAGGGCCTCGAGGCCCTCGGCAAGCACGACCAGGCCGCGGACGCGTTCGGCGCCGCCATCCAGCTGATGCCGGACGGCTACCACCGCGACCGGGGCGTCTACATGGCGCGGCAGGCCGTGGCGTTGGCCGGCGCCCGCGACCCAGAGCAAGCCGCCGCCCTCGGGATGCACGCGCTGACCGTCGCGGAGGACACTGGCTCCGGCCGGATCACGAACGAGCTCGTCCGGCTCGACAAGGCCCTGATCCCCTGGCAGCGCGAACCGGCCGTAGCTGAGTTCCGCGCCACCTTCGACTCCACCCTCTTCCACGAGACCGAAACGGAAGCCTGAGCAGATGACTGCCCGCCCGTACGTTCTGCTGTCCGCCGCCATGTCGGTCGACGGCTACCTGGACGACACCAGCTCCGAGCGGCTGCTGCTCTCCAACCCCGAGGACTTCGACCGCGTCGACCAGGTCCGCGCGGAGTCCGACGCCATCCTGATCGGCGCGACCACCATGCGCCGGGACAACCCGCGCCTGTTGGTCAACAGCGACGAACGCCGTGCTCAGCGCGTCGCCGACGGCAAGCCGGCCTACCCGCTCAAGGTCACGGTCACCCGCACCGGCGACCTCGCCGCCGACCTGAAGTTCTGGCACCACGGCGGCGACAAGTTGGTCTTCACCGTCGACAGCGGGGTGGAAAAGGTCCGTACGACGCTTGGGGACCTCGCTGACGTCGTCAGCGTCGGGCCCGACCTCGACTGGGGCCTGGTCCTCGATGAGTTGGGGCGCCGTGGCGTCGGCCGGCTCATGGTGGAGGGCGGCGGCACGATCCACACCCAGCTCATGGCGCAGAACCTGGCCGACGAGGTCCACCTCGCCGTCGCGCCGCTGCTCGTGGGCCAGGCAGACGCCCCGAAATTCCTGGGCGCCGCCGACTACCCGGGTGGGTCGACCTCCCGGATGCGTCTGCTGGAGGCCCGCGCGATCGGCGACGTCGTGCTGATGCGCTACGCCCCGAAGGAGCGCGGCTGATGTACGTGCCCGACCGAGACGAGGACCTCCGCTGGATGCGGCGCGCGATCGGCCTCGCCGCGCTGTGTCCCCCGGCCGACGGGGCGTACTCGGTGGGCGCGGTCATCGTTGCCGAGGACGGCACCGAGCTCGCAGCCGGCTACTCGCGCGAGACCGATCCGCGTGAGCACGCGGAGGAGGCCGCCCTCGCGAAGCTCCCGGTGGGCGACCCGCGGCTGGCCACGGCGACGATCTACTCGTCCCTGGAGCCGTGCTCCCAGCGGAGCGCGGATCGTACTCCGTGCACGCAGCGGATCCTCGAAGCCGGGATCCCGCGCGTCGTCATCGCCTGGCGCGAACCGCCGTTTTTCGTTGCCGACTGCGTAGGGGTCGAGCAGCTCGCCGAGGCGGGCGTGGACGTCGTGGAGCTGCCGGAACTCGCGGAGGCCGCACGCGCCGTGAACTTGCATCTGGGGTTCTCGTGACCGCGCCTGTCCGTGAATTCGGCATCGCCGTTTCGTTTGCGGCAGGCCAGGCGCTTCCCTCGCAAAGATCCAGTGATGTATGTTTTCGTAGAACATCAGATGGGATGGAGGCTGCCATGTCGGATCCGCTGCGTCGCGACGATGCCCTAGTAGATGCTGACACTCTGCCCCCGCCGCACATTCGCCGGCAGCTGCGCATCGCTGCGAACCTCACCCAGGAGGAGGTCGCGGAGGCTCTCGGCGTCAAGCGCCTCGCCGTCGTTGGATGGGAGGCCGGCCGCACGCAGCCCCACCGCAGCAACCGACTGCGGTACGCGGAGTTCCTTCGGAGCCTGGCCAAGGAACACCCGGCCGTTGCCCAGGGAGGTCCGCGTGAGGACTGACCTCGGCCCCGGTTTCGGGTACGCCGACTCCGCCTTCGGTTTCGAGGGGGTCGGGGTGACGTAGCCGCCACCGGCCGCGCGCGCCAGATGAGTGGACGGCAATCCACTTCGGCCTCGCGCGGCCCTTCGCGCCGACCAGATCAACATCCAGGTCGGCTGCCGAGTCTCCGGTTCGCACCCGGCTCTCGGCTCCAGCTCATTGAGCTGGGTTCTACCTCAACAGCAGTACCGCAGTACCGCAGTGACCCCTCGGCAAGGGGGCTGCTGCACAGCAGTTCCGTTCCATCGACCCCGGCAAGGGCCTTTAGAACGCCCGTTCGAATCACGCAAAGGAGAGAAAGGACTCGCCTCTGGTTCTTCGTCCGGTCGCCCGCTCCTCACGGAGTGGGCGCACCCACCTACCTGCTGAAACATCCATCCGGCAATACGCCGGGAGATACAGAGAGGCGGACGTCCTCATAGTGCCCGATCTGGTGTCCCCTGAAAAGTCGAGCGCCGTCCGTTTCGGTGCGATTCGCACGGTTCGTGCGAATCGCGTGACGGAACAGGCGCCCGCAATCCGCCCCTTCGCACCTTTTGGACAGGAAGAAGGTCTTCCTGTAGGAAGCCGTAATCCGACCGGGCCTACCCGGTCGGTGCCCGTCCGCGTCTGCAACGACTTTGCCGATGGCGTCCTCGAGGAGATCGTCCCGTGTAGCGGAACGCGATCCGAAGTCGTTGCCCGCCGTGCGGGAGCGCGGGGGGCAATCCGCGCTGAGCGGACTCTGTCCACAGGTCGTCCGGTCCAGGCTGCCGAGATGATCACTTGCACCGCTGTACTCACAGCCACGTTTCGCCTTCCGACCGCTGCGGGTGCTCGATGAGCGGCATGGCGGCGTCGGCCGCTGTGCTGCCGCGCTCCCGCACGGTGTCCGCCGGCGGGGCCTCGCGTCGTCGGCTTCGGTCGGTGCCGGCGCATGCCGGGCCGGTCCCGAAGCGGGCTGCGGGTCATCCGCTGTCGCTCGGTCGCGACGCGCGTGCGCGTCTGGGCGGTGCGGTGCGCTCTCTCCTGGATGCGGAGGGCCTGGCGGGCACGTCGGACGCAGTACGTCTGGCGGTGCTGGTGCTGGCGTCGCGGACGCCGTCGGAGAACGGTGTGGCGAAGATCCATACCTCGGAGCTCGGCCGGTGGCTGGGGATGTCGGCGTCGTACACGGCGTCCGCAGTGGTGTCGGGGCTGCGCCGCTCGGGCGTGGTGTCGGTGGAGACCGAGAAGGGCGAGTACCACGAGGACATCGGCCTGGAGTGCAAGGTGCTGCCTCTGTGGGCGGCGCAGGACATCGTCGGGCACCCGCTGAACCTGGCAAAGAAGGAGTACGCGACGCTCCAACGGCTGATGGAGGCCGTGATGGCGCCGGGCTGGAAGCACAAGGACGGCCGCGTCACTCCGGCAGGGCTGATCGGTACGCGTACTGGCCGGGGCGCGGCGACGGACCGTCTGGCGCTGCTGCTGCTGGTGCTGGAGGCGCGGGAGTCCGGGCGGGTGCGGCAGTGCGGCGGCACGGTGGACACCAAGCGCGGCCGCGCGGCGGCGACGGTGGCCCGGCTGCTCGGGTGCACGGCATCAGCGGGAGAGCGGGTGCTGGAGCGACTGGAGGCCCGGGAGCTGGTGCTGCGGGTGCGGCTGAAGACGGGCTCGGGCATGCCGAACAGGTCGCGGCTGATGGTGCCGGCGGTCGCCGCCGCGCACGGCCGCACGGCCGCCGATGATGTCCAGGAGGACCGCGAGGAGGACCTGGAGCCCGATTTTTCAGACCCCGACGTTACGGCAGGGCCTAGTGAGGTCCTGAAGGCGGCGGCCGAACCGCAGGTCAGCGGCCCGTCTGTGACGGATGAGCCGGATGTTGCAGACCCCGACGTTGCGGCAGCCCTTCACACTGACCACCCTCACCTGGTTACTCCCGCTGTGGATCTCTCGCTCTCTGGTGGCTTTTCCGGCGAAGGCCGTAAAGGTGAAGGCCGTCGGCCGGGACCTGCATGCGTGCGCGAGGACCAGGCCGTCGACGGCAGGTCCGCCGTTGCCGGATTCGGGAGCCCGGTGGCCGGGGCCGACCCGCTTCGCGGTGAAAAGCCGAAGGAGTCACCGGTCGACGGGCAGGAGCAGGTAGGCGGCGTTGCCGCTGGTGCTGGTGCCCGGCTGACGGTCGTGGGTGGTCGAAAGACGCAGCAGCAGGGGCGGTCGGAGTTTCCGGCCGATCTTGATCTGCGGGTGGCTCTGGCGCCGGTGTCCTGGCTGTGGACGAAGCTGAACCGCTGGCAGCAAGACCAGGTAGTGAAGGCCGCGAAGGCGGAGCTCGCCCAGCTGCGCCAGGTGCTGGAGTGGGCGGGGCAGGCCCCGTCGGTGCTGGCCGCCCGGCTGACGTCCCGGCTCGAGGAGACCGGCGGCGAGGCCCTGATCGCCCGCCCGTACGGCTGGATCACCCACCGCGGGCTGGTGCGCCGGCCGTCGTGCTCGGACGTGCGGTGCGACGACGGCGCCCGGCTCGACACCGGCGCCGACTGCGACAACTGCGACAACGTGCTCCACCTTCGGCGAGCGTGGCGGGTGCGGATCGCGGCCGAGGTCGACCAGGAGCTGCCCGGCCTGGAGACGGACGCCCGTTACCGGGCGATCGAGGCCCGGATGCGCCGTCACACCGAGGCCGAAGCCGCCGACCTGGTGGCCCGTCAGGCCGAGGCCCGGGAGCGGGCGGAGCGGCGTGCGGCGGCTCGTGCCGAGGCCGAGGTGCAGGCCGCAGTCGAGCGGGAGCGGGCGGCGGTCGAGGCGGCGGTCCGGCAGGCCGTGGCGTGCGCGGACTGCGGCCGGGAGCGGTCGGCCGGGCTGTGCGAGGCGTGCGACCACAGGCGGCAGACCGAGGTCCTGATCGGCGAGGCCGGTCTCCTCGCCGCGACCTGGTCGGCCGACCCGACCGACCAGGTCGCTGTCGAGGCCGTCGCCGCCGAGGTCCGTACGGCCATCGAGGACGCCATCGCCGCCTCGTGGGCTCAGTTCCAGCAGATCACCGACCCGGCCGCCCTGGAGGCCGCCGGTCCGGACGTTGTCGAGGACGCCGCCGCGCACAACGCGTTCGTGGTCGCGGAGAGCGCCGCCGGGGAGTACCGGCACGAGGCCCTGGTGATGCTCGGCCGCAGCACGGAGGCCCAGGCCGAGGCCCGCAAGGCGTACGCGACCGAGCTCGCCAAGCCCTGGTTCCAGGCGCTGCCCGACAGCGATGACGCCCAGCGCGCCGCAACCGAGGCCGCCGCGCAGGCGCAGACCCGCACCGCCGAGCACCTGCTCGCCGCACGACTGGGCCAGCTGCACACCCAGGCCCGCCCCGAGCCGGTCCGGCCCGCGCCGTGGTCGCGGCGCCTGCCCGAGCTCGCCGTCCGCCCGCTGGACGGCGAGGCCCTGGAGGTGATCGCGTGAGCACCGTCCCGGAGCTGTCTGGCGTCGACCTCGCCCGCCAGGCCCTGCTCGCCGCCCGGGAGGCGGCGAAGAAGAACGGCGCCCAGACGAAGAAGCCGAAGCGGCGCACCGGCACGGTCCTGCGGCGGGACGGCCGCGAGCCCCTCGGGCTGGGCGCCGCGATCAGCATGATGATGACCGAGCGCGGCCTGGTCGCCCCGGCCGCCGGCGGCAGCGTCCTGGCCCAGTGGCCCGGCATCGCCGCCGCCGTCTCCCCGACCTTGCCCGGCCACGTCCAGGCCACCGGCTACGACCCCGACACCGGCCGCCTCGACCTGCGCCCCGACTCCCCGGCCTACGCCACCCAGCTCCGCCTCCTGACCCCCAGGATCATCGCCACCGCCAACGAACACGTCGGCGCCTCCGCGGTGAAGGCGCTGCGGGTCCTGCCGCCCGGCGCCGTCGACACCGCCCCGCCCCCGGCCGCCGACCGGCCCGCCCCCGGCGCGGCCGCGGTCCCGGCCGGGCCGGTGAAGACCAGGGAGACCGCATCGGCCGGCTACCGCCTCGCCCTCGAAGCGCACCGGGCCGCCGCGCCCGAGCCGTTCTCCGACCCGGCCGCCGAAAGGGTCGCCGAGCGGCAGATCCAGGCGATGCGCGAGCGCAGCCTCCTCGACTTCCCCGAGCCGGCCGAGGACGAGCCTGTCTCCCTTGAGACGGAGCTGCTGCGCCGGCACCGGGCCGCCCTGACTCAGGCAGCCGCGCTGCGCAGAGCACGCGCGGAACGAGCCGCCCGACAACACACCACAGGCCCGTGCCCCGAGGAGCGTGCCGTTTCGTACGAGGAGCCTGCGGCGTGACCTGCGAACGGTCGGAAGGCACGCGCTGGTCACGAGCAAGGCGTCTGCGCACACCGGCACGGGTCGAAGACCTCTTCACCGGGAGGAGGTCGCCTCATGCGGCCAGGCGCCGGCTGAGGGCGGGTCGACCGGGGCTGATCGCAAGCACTAGGTTCGAAACGGAGGTTCGACAGGTGAAGTTACGAGAAGCGATCGAGCGCGTGCGGATACCGGCGTCCACGCCCGGGTGTCCCGTCTCGGAGGGCATCGTTAGGCAGCACACGGGAGCCGCCCTGGGCGGCGCGACCGGGTGTGCGAGGGCAGGAGGAGACCGGTGAGCGACCGCAGCGCGATCGAGTGGACCGAGGCGACCTGGAACCCGACGACCGGCTGCGACCGTGTCTCTTCGGGGTGCGACAACTGCTACGCCTTGACCTTGGCAAAGCGGTTGAAGGCGATGGGAGCGGCGAAGTACCAGAACGACGGCGATCCGCGTACGTCAGGGCCAGGGTTCGATGTCACCCTGCACCCGGATGCCCTGGACGTGCCGTACGGGTGGAAGAGCCCGCGGACGGTGTTCGTGAACTCGATGTCCGACCTGTTCCACGCTCGGGTGCCGCTCGACTTTGTCCGCCAGGTCTTCCAGGTCATGGCCGACACTCCGCAGCACACCTACCAGGTCCTCACCAAGCGGGCCCGGCGCCTTCGGCAGGTCGCTCCGAGGCTGGACTGGCCGAACAACCTCTGGATGGGCGTCTCGGTGGAGACGGAGAAGGAACTCGTCCGAGTCGACGACCTGCGCGAGGTTCCCGCCGCCGTACGGTTCTTGTCCTGCGAACCGCTGCTGGGCCCGTTGCCCGGACTGAACCTGGACGGCATCCACTGGGTCATCGCCGGCGGTGAGTCCGGCCCCAGCCACCGTCCCCTCGAAGAGGGGTGGGTCACTGAGATCCGCGACGCCTGCCAGGACGCCGGCGTCGCCTTCTTCTTCAAGCAGTGGGGCGGCCGTACCCCGAAGGCTGGTGGTCGCCTTCTCGAGGGCCGCACCTGGGACCAGATGCCCCTGCCGGTCGCGGTCTGACCTGCACGACTGTGGTGGCCGGGCCCCGCTTGCTCGGACCCGGCCACCCGCGTCAGACCATCAGGTTCCCGGGCTCGAGGACGATCTCGCGCGTCCGCTTCACCCGCGCTCCGGTGCTCGGGGTCTTGCCCTGCGAGTGCAGGAGCCGTACCGCCTGGCGGACCACCGGCTCGGTCACCTGCCCGTAGTAGGAGCCGAAGACCTCCAGCGTGTGGTCCACCAGCTTGACGCGGTGCTGGGTCCTCGCCAGCAGCTTCTCCAGATTGGCGGCGATCTCCGGGACCGCCTTGGTCTCGATCTCCTTCGGGTCCGGGCGCGTCACCGAGGCCAGGGAGAAGAGGGCATCCTCCTCGCGCTCCTCCAGCGTCTCCCACCATGTCGCCCGCGCACGGGCGACGGCGTCGCCGAACACCCACAGCCCGTACGGACTGCGGGTCGCGAACACCAGCCGGTACACCGCCCGCTTGCGCGGCGAGTGCGACACCGGCACCGACTGCACCAGCATCCCGGTCCGCCGCTCCAGCCGGCGACCGTACTCGGCCGCCACCGCTTCGATGGCATCCTCGGCCGCGCCGTCCTTGTCGTGGGAGGCCACGGCGTCAGCGAAGTACTCCCGCCACCAGGGACCGCCGCACACGTCGTCGAACCGCTGAAGCGACTTCTCGTTGCCGTGCGGGGAGCGGACGTGCCCGCCCAGCCGCCAGACGGCCATCATGCTGAAGTTCATCAGCAGCTCGGTCGGAGGCCACGTCCCCAGCCGCCGGTGGGCGAGTACATCCACCAGCCGGTCCTGCGGGAGGACCAGTCCGCACGGGTCGAGGAAGAGAAACAGCGGTTCCTTGACGGCGCGCTCGACGACCTGGTCGAGTACGCCGTCGACCTCTCCCCGGTGGGCATGGGCCCGCACGCCCTGGGTTCGGTACTGCCGGACGACCTCGTCTAACCGGTCGAACGACTTGCGCTGGGCCTCGGAGAAGAAGCACTCCAGCGTGATCCCGGCGTTCGTCTTCAGTCCCGCGGCCACCTGGAGCGCGATCTCCCCGGACGCCGACTCGCCGTTCGCGTACCGGCCCTCGCCCGCGTACCCGTCCAGGTAGACCACGCGCCGGTCATGCGCCCGCGTGCCCGTCATCCCTCCGAACTGCGGCAGGTACCGCTTGAGGAGATCGTGCTTGAGCACACTGGGCAACGCCTTGTCCGCCCAGTAGCCCCCGCTGGTACCCGACGACATCGCCACCCCCAGATTCCGTGTTCGCCCCATCACAGATGGTGAGGCACAGCGGGGAACCCCGGCAAGAGCCCCAAGGCTGGAGCCTTGCCCAGGTGAGAGCTTCTGCCTCCGCAGACAGCGCGGCGAACAGGGTGATCGGCTGCGGACCCAGCGGGTGTGGTGGCACGCTGAGTTTGTAGGACGAAAGGTGAGGGTTTGTGCGGGGTGACAAGCGGCAGATTCAGACGGCGGTTCTGGGCAGCGCGGACTCGGAAGAGCCGCTGATGCTCCCGCTGGAAGCGATCGAGCTGGACGCCTTCCGCCAACAGCACGAGCACGACACGTTCTGGTGCGGGCTGCTGCTCGGAGGCTGTGGCCTGCAGCTGACCACCAAGCTGTACACCGACCGGGTCTGCCACTTCGCTCACTACCCCGGCCCTGATGGGCACCCTCACCTGTGCGGCCGCAGTGCCCGCGGCGTGGCGAGCGCCGACCATCTGTATGTGAAGGCCGCGGCCGACGCCTGGCTGCGCGCTCGCGGTACGCAGGCCGGCTTCGATTTCGTCCAGCCGGACGGGGTGCCGGTCGGGTCGATCGTCGACATCCAGCTCCCGCACAAGAAACTCCGCGTGCACCTGGACCAGGAGGTGGCGCCGGACTGGGACGCAGAGCACGAACCGGTTCTCGGGGTGTCCATCCCGGTGGACTCCGACACCTTGATCGACCGCTGGTACGTACACCGCATCCGCCTGGACAGCGAAGGCACCGCCCGACGCGTCCGGATCGGCACCGAGGCGTTCGCCCGGCCCACCGAATGGTTCGCCCTGGACGAATGCGAGATCACCGACCGTGGCCTTTCCACCCCGGCGATCGAGCGGATCGTCCAGGCCCGCAGCGCGCCCCCTTCCACCCGGTGGACGCCGGGCAAGAAGCAGCAGGAGCCGGCGCAGGACGTGCAGGCGCACGAGCTGATGCGTCGGCTGCTGTACGCCCGCCGGACCGAGTCCACCGAGCTGGCGGAAGAGGTGTGCCGCGAGATCACCGAACTGTCTGGGGTGAGCCTCCAGCTCCAGCACCAGCTGGACGCTGCCCGGCGCAACGCTCTGGCCTGGGTGAAGAAGGAGACCGATGCCCGTCGGGAGCTGTTCGCCCGCCTGAGCCGGGCGGTGGCCGCTCAGAAGACCGGGAGCGTCAAGGCGCTCCTGGGGGAGATCAAGACGGGCACGCGGAGCGGCCGGACCGAGGAGGAAGAGCATACGGTCCGCGAGGCCACCGCCTACCTGGCCGCCGTCGAGGCGGCCAAGCTCGCGCGCCTGGACACGCTCCTCGAGGACGTCAGCCGTCTCCCGGCGAACGAGGACCCGTGGCGCCTGAAGTCCAAGGTCGAGCAGCTGTTCCAGGTAGCAACCGGCGCCGGCAAGCTCGGGGAGCACCGGCAGGCTCAGCTCGACCTGTGGAGTACGCGCCTTCGGTACCTGCCCTTCCCGCCCCGCCCGGCCAAGCCGTCCAGGCCGCAAGAACGTGTGCCGCTGCACCAGCAGGTCGGCCGCGCGTACTGGACCACAAGGCCGTGCCCCCAGTGCGGAGCGGACCACGGCCAGCAGTGCGTGATCGACGGCGGGCCACATGCCGGCCGCGTACGGGAAGTACCGCACGCCGATCGGCTGCGCCCCGTCATCGACGAACTCCAAGAACAGCAGCAGCAGCATGGGGCCGTCCGGACCGTGTGGCGGGCGTACGACGTGCCCTGCCCTCACTGCGGCCAGGATGCCGGAGCCTGGTGTCTCACGTCTGGCGAGCCCCACTCCGCGCGCTCCAAAGAGGCCAGGAAACTCACCGAGCAGCAAAAGCCCCGTCTCTGAAGGGGGCCGGCCGGGGCCGACGTGCTGTTACTGCCGTCCTGCGGCGGCCGCACACATGGCCGAGCAGAACTGGGGCGGCACCTTCGGGCCTGCGCCGTTCTGGAGCGTCGCACCGCAGGCACAGCGCCCGCCGGCGATCCTCTGGATACGGCGGTGGGCTGCCTGGGCCACCCGCTCCAGCCGGAAGTGCTCGGTGTCCATCGCGTGCTGCACCTTCATGGCCTGCTCGCCGAAGTACACGACGTCGACCATCTCGGGTTCCTCGTAGGCCGCTTCGATCAGAGCGGTCTTGACCGGGAAGAAGGCGCACTGGGCGACGGCGGCCGCGATCAGCTGGTCGCCCTCCTCGCCCAGCGGCACGGCGGCGGGGTTCCGAGCGCTGAACTCTTCGCGCTGGGCGCCTCCCCACGCCCGGGCCATCTCGACGAGCTCGTCCTCGGGACGCTCGGGAAGGTGCCGGTGGGCGCAGTAGGGGATCGAGTGCGCCGACACTGGCCCGGACTCGCAGCCGGGGATGAGGCACCGCTCGGTGACGTAGTCGTCCTGAGAGAGGACCATCTCGAAGCGGCGGCCGCCGCACCCCACGATCAGGGAGTGGAAGCCGTTACGGGACTCCAGCTCCAGCTCGGTGGACCTGCTGGCGGGCGCCAGCAGACCGAGGAGCAGCAGGACGGCCGAGTACGGCACCGGCCCGCCCAGTGGGGTGAAGTCGAACATCTCCGGTGCCCATTCGGGGTCGACGACCGTAAGGCGCACCCGGGCCCGGGCGGGGCGCGATCCGCGAAGTCACCCCGCCGTGCGTTCCGCTGCCGCCCGGTGCCGTGTGCCGATGGGCGCGGGCCCGACACCACACCTGCTTCCTCTACGCTCCCCAGCTGCTCGGTGCCCCGGTCCCGCCGGTCTCGCCGTCCTGGTCGTCGCCGTCGTCGTCCGGTTCGGGGGTGACGCGGTCGTCGAGGGCGATGGTGACGCGTTCGCCCTCGCCAGGGCCAAGGCGGGTCAGGCGCTGCTTGATCCGGTCGTAGAGCGTGGCGGCGAGCTCGTGGTCGCCGCTGCCGTCCGGGGTGGAGCTGGTGACGGTGTGGAGGCTGATCAGCAGGGCGATCAGGGAGCGGCCGGACAGCGGGGCGAAGACACGCTTGTCGGCCTCGTCGGTGACGCGGGGCGGGACGCGGAAGTGGGGGTGGCCGGCGGTACGGGCGGTGAGGAACTCCCATGTGTCGCGGTGGCAGCGCAGGTCGGCGGAGGAGATACGGGCCGCGGTCCGCAGCAGCGCGGTGTGTTCCTCGTCCGGCAGCACCGGCTCGGGGGTCTCGGCGGGCTGGGCCTGGAGCTCGTCGACGGCCCTGCGCAGCCCGGCGATCTCCTGCGCGAGGGAGACGAAGCCGTCGCGGGTCGCTTCCAGCACGGTGGCGAGTTCGTCCCGGACCTGCCCGGCGACCTCGAGGACCGCCTCGCGGGCCGCCTGGCGCAGCTGCTCGGCGCCGTCCGGCCGCTCTTCGGCCGTGACGGCCGGGGTGGTGAGCTGCTCGACAAGGGGAGTGAGCTCCTGGGCGAGGACCTCGCGGACGGCCTCGCGCACGGTCTCCTCGGACAGCGCCGGCGCGGTCGCCTCCGGCGTGGTCCCGGTGGCCGGTTCCTCCCCGGCCGTGCCGCCGCCCCGCTCCTCCGCCGCCCGCATCAGGGGCCACAGGCTGCCTGCGGTGACCTCCACGCCGTACAGGAAGCCCAGGCCGCGTACCGTCGCGCACGTTCGGCGGGGCCAGCAGGTCGTGCAGGCCCTCGCCGAACCACCGAGCGCCCGCCGTCGGGGTCGGCGGACGCTCGGCTGAGGTTCTGGTGGCAGGGCGGGGCCGGATGCAGGCGCCTACCGACTCCACGCCCCGGACCGTGCCTTGGCCTCCCGGCACTCGGGGCACCGGCAGCGGCCGTTGCGGTACGCCGACAGCGATCCGTGGTCGAGGTCCGGGGTCCGGCCGGCGCGCAGCGCATCGTCGAATTCCCGGGCGACCGGCCCCCTGATGCTCCTATTGATCGTCAAGGGTCAGGATGCGCTCGCAGGAGCGAGGTACCTTCACTCCATGTCACTTACTCCCGACGGCGAGGTCCGCAGCCGCGCTGAGCTGGTCGCCTTCGTCCGAGAGTTGCGCCAGGACCACCTCCGCCGGGGCCATGAGTGGGAGAACCAGAGCCTCGACCACTTCCTTGAGGCCCTCGCGGCGTGGATGGATGACTCGCCGGGCTGGTATCGAAACCTCGGGAAGCAGCTCCCCGAGGAAGGGGACTGGACCTTCCTGGCCAGAGCACTTCAGGCCGCCACCGTCTATGAGTGAATCCGCTGCTGGAGCGGTCAGGCCGCGGTGAGCCAGTCCCGGTAGGCGCTGGCGAGGTCGTCGTCGCGGCGTGTGCCGCGTTCGATGCAGGAGATCACCGCCGGCCAGACGCCGAAGTGTTCGGCGACGGTGGTGAGGGTGATGTTCTTGGCCTGGCGTGCGGGTCGTAGGTCGGAGATGTCCGGGACGGTGACCGGTGTGGTGAGGTAGCGGAAGATCTCCCGGGCGATCGCCCGCTTGAGTAGGCGGATGATCTCCTTCTTCGTGCGTCCGGCGGCGGCCTGCCGGGCGATGTATTCGCGGGTGCGGGCGTCGCTGGACATGCGGACGAGAGCTATGCGGTAGAGGGCTGAGTTCGCGCCGCGGTCGCCGCCGCGGGAAAGACGGTGGCGGTTGGTCCTGCCGCTGGAGGCGGGGACAGGTGCGACGCCGCAGAGCGCTGCGAAGGATGCCTCCGTGCGTAGGCGGTCGGGGTTGCCGCCGGCGGTGACCAGGAGCTGGGCCGCGGTGTCGGGGCCGACACCGAACGCGGCGCGCAGGCCGGGGTTGCTCTCGGTGGCGGCGGTGTCCAGGGCGGCGGTGAGGGTGTCGTGTTCCGTGGTCAGGGCCTGGACCCGGCGGGCGAGGGTCTTCAGCGCGGTCAGGAGGGCGACGCGCGGTCCGTCTCCGGTGGGGCGGAGCCGGGAGATGGCGTCGACCTGTGTCTTGCCGCGCAGGGCGGTGTACTTGACGCGGATGTCGTCCGGGGCGGTGATGAGGATGTGCGCGATCTGGTTCAGGGTGGCGGTGCGTGCCTTGACGGCGGACCGGGCGGCGTTGTGGAGGGCGCGTATGCCGCTGACGGTGTCGTCCTTGGGGATGACCGATGCCCGGCCGGACAGCGCGGCGCGGGCGGCTGCGTAGGCGTCGATGGGATCGGACTTGCCGATCCGGCGACGCTCGGCCTTGTCGGGCCGGTTGACCTCGACCACGGTCAGGCCCGTGTGGCGGGCGGCACGGGTGAACCCCAGGCCATAGGAGGAGGTCCCCTCGACCCCGACGGCGGTCACGGTGCCGTGGGCGTTCAGGAACGCGATCGCAGCGGCGTATCCGGCCGCCGTGGTCGGGAACTCGGCGTCGGCGATGTGGCCGCCCCGGTCGGTGATGACAGCGACGTGGATCGTGTCCGGGTGGGAGTCCACTCCGCCGAACACCGCATCCAGTTCGGTGGCGGGCGTGGTCGTCGCTGTCATCCTGTGGGCTGCCCTTCTGGCCGGAGGTGACGCCGGCCGGGTGGGTCAGACAGGACATTGAGGGGGCCTCTGGCCAAGCTCCTGACTTGTTGAATCGGCCCCAGACGCTCGGTCTGCAGCCGTAGCGTCCAGGGTGTCGGTCGGCACGGGCCCGCAGTGCTCCTTGCCGCCCTCGGGCTGGCTCACTGATAGCGTGCCGCCGCTGGCCGACACCCGCGCGGTGTGGCTCGACAGAGGCATGAAGGTGACACGGTGACTTCAAGTCAGGGTGCCCACCGCACTCCCCTTCCTGTCTCATCGAGTGCGAGGGCAGCAGCCTGTGATCCTGATCGGTGTCGATCCCCACAAGTCGTCCCACACCGCCGTCGCCGTCGACGCCGCCGGCCACCAGGTGGCCCAGCGCCGGTTCGTCGTCAACGCCGGAACCTTCCGCCAACTGATGCGCTGGTGCGAGCAGTGGCCCGACCGCCGTTTCGCGGTCGAGGGTGCCGGCGGCCTGGGCCGTTCGCTCGCCCAGCAGCTGGCCGCTGCAGGCGAGAACGTGGTCGACGTGCCTTCCACCCTGTCGGCCCGGGCCCGACTGCTGGCCACCGGCGGAGACCGCAAAACCGACGCCAAGGACGCCCTGCACGTCGCCCAGGTCGCCCTCTTCCGCCATGACCTGCGCCCCGTTGTGCGGGAAGACCAGACCACGATCCTGCGGCTGCTGACCGAGCGACGTGACGACCTGGTCCACGAGCGCACCCGCGTCCTCAACCGGCTCCACGCCGTCCTGCGCGATCTCCTGCCCGGCGGAGCACCCACCGGCCTGTCGGCCGACAAGGCCGCCGCCTTGATGAAGGGCATCCGGCCGGTCACGGCCACCGACAACTGCCGCCGGGACATAGCACGCGACCTGCTGGCCGACCTGCGCAGACTCGACCGGCAGGTCAAGGACAACGAAGCCGAAATGCGCGAGGCCGTCGCCGCGACCCGCACCACGCTGACCACCCTGCCGGGCCTGGGCACCGTGCTGGCCGCCAAGGTCATCGGCCACATCGGGGACGTCGGCCGGTTCCCCACCGAGCATCACTTCGCCAGCTACACCGGCAGCGCACCCCTGGACGCCTCCAGCGGCAACAACGTCCGCCACCGGCTCAACACCGGCGGCAACCGCGCGCTGAACTCGGTCCTGCACACCATCGCCGTCTGCCAGATCCGCGACGGCGGCCGCGGGCAGGACTACTACCTCCGCAAAATCAGCGAGGGCAAGACGCCCTCGGAAGCCCGCAGGGCTCTCAAGCGAAGGCTGTCCAACGTGGTCTACCGGATCATGAAACGAGACCAGCGAACCCACCTCGCACAAGCCGCTTGACACACAGAGGCGCTATCAGGTCATGTTCCACCTGGCCGGAGCCATGGAGAACGGGTCCCGGCGGCCGGACAGAACAGTCGCAGGACAGCCCAGCAGGACGTCAGTCAGACCCTGAGCCACGACCACCGGAACCCGCTACGAGTATCAATGTCAGACCTCCGTGACACCCTGAACGGGCCCGGCGGCGCCCACATCACCTCGAAGCCGATGCCGCCGCCGGGCCCGGCGTCTCCGACGTGCGCATCGAGCCCGTCAAGAAGTAGCCGACGCCCCGCCGGGGGCGTCAGCCCGGGCTCCTACCGTCGAAGCGAGGGCCTGGGCGGCTCGTACCAGCGGGCGTTCACCGACCTCGCGGCGACGATGCGGGGCCGGCCGGTCATCGACATCCTGCCGCTGCTCCGCGCGGCCGCCGTCGGCGCCCGGTTCGCCTTCACGGACGCCGACCTCGCCGAGCAGGTCGCAGCGATCGACCGGGGCGGCCGCTACGAGCTCCGGGTATGGATCACCCGACCGTAGAAGCCGCCCCAGTCCCGGCCGGAGTCAGGCTGCGGGCGCGTTGTCGCCGAGAGCGGCCAGGACCGCGTCGTGGTGCTTCAGCGCTGTCCTGGCCTCGACGAGCTTCGGCCCGCGCTCCAGGGTGCTCCAGTACGGGTGCGTGGACACCTCGATCGACAGCTCCTGGATCCGCGCCCACAGCTGCGCCTCGGCCGTGGCCTGCTCGGGGGTGTAGCCGGGGCTGTCTTCCCGGCTGGCGGCGACCTCGTCGGTGTGGGGGTGCTTGACCCCGGGCCAGCCCGGCAGGGGTTCCGTGGACCAGGGCAGGGTCTGGCACAGCGCCCGGTACTCGGCGTACGCGCGGTGTAGCTCGGCCTGGAGCTTCGTCAGGTCGTCGGGGAACTCGTGCTCGCTCACACCAGAATCCTATGCCTGTTCGATTTCATGGGGCTGGTGCCGACCGAGACCTGCGGCTACGGTCACCCCAACGGCGCAGCACCGCAGCGCCGCGCACTGGGAGGGGACCGTCATGAGCAGCGACAGCGGATGGGGCTACGCGGACACCGGCTGGGGCGTCACCGCCGACCCGGGCTGGAACCGCCCGGCCGGAGACGCCGGCTGGGGCTTCGAGCCCGGCTGGGACGTCCAGGGCGACATCGGCTGGGGCTGACCCGCCCCTCGGACACAGGAGAAGGCCCGCACCCCGGTGCGGGCCTCGCTTGTTCCCGGGGGCGGCCGGCACTTCCGGGGTACGGGTGCGTGCCGGGCGGCGCCTCGACCAGGAGCGGATCGTCGCCGTCCTCGCCGGCCACCAACGCGCGAAGTGCCTTGTCCTGCACGAGGGCACGGCCCTTCTTCCTTGCCGCCCGCTACCTGTGCCGTCTCCGCTGGTGTGCCGCGTGTGCCGCCGCCGCTCGTCCGGCGCTGGCCCGGCGCCGGGCCTCCTCGGGGATCTCCGCGACGGCCGCGAGGGCGGCGCGGATCTGGTCGGCGGTCTGCGGCGGGCGGCCGGTCGCCTCCTCGTACGCCCCCAGGAGCTCGTGGACCAGGGCGGCGAGACGGGTGATGCGGGGGTCCGCGAGCGGTTCGCGCGCCGCCGGGACGTACTCGCGCAGGAGGACCTGCTCCTCGGCCTCGGCCTCCGTGTACGGCGCCACCAGGGAGCACGGCCTCGGGGAGCATGGCCGACGTGGGTAGCGGTGGGGTGTTCAGTTTGCTGAACGGCCTGTGCGGGGTGATCGGAGGCTGGCAGGCTGGGCGGGGTGAAGGGCGACTGGCTGGGGAAGGTCCGGCGGCAACGGCGTGTCCTGGCACGCGTACGCAGGGCCGCCTGGCGGTTGGAGCAGGCGGAGCGGGAGCGGGCCTGGGCGTTGGTGGCGGCCAGGGTGGAGGGGGTGTCGGTGCGGAAGGCCGCGGAGGCGGCCGGGCTGTCGCCCAGCCGGGTGCATCAGCTGACGAAGGACGCCGACCTGGACGCCTTGGACGTCGTCCTGGGCGAGCTCCGAGCGGCGGGCTGGACGGCGCCGGAGGACCCGGAGGGCAGCGACGACGAGGAACTCTCCGGCCGTGCGAGCGTCGCTGAGCGGCTGGTGGACGAGGTGGGATGGATCCGGCAGTGCGCCGACTGGATCGACCACCTGGACCGCGAGTCCTACATGCCCGTCGCCGACCTCTGCTCCGATGCCGACTTCCCCGACCGAGCAAACGTCGCGGTGGACTCCGCCAGACTCTCCGCGATCCTGCGCCGGATCGCCTTCGGCGTAGACGAACTCGCCCGCGCCCGGAACGTGGACGACCTGACCGGCGTCCGTGTCGGCGACGGCCCGCGGGCCGAGCGCCGCCGCCGGCTCGCCGAGCCGGACCTGGAGTACGCCGAGTTCACCCGCAGGAAGAACCTGCCGTGGCACTCCACCCAGCAGGGTCAGACGGCCTGGGACGCCTACCAGGCTGAGCGGTACCGCCGCGGCGAGACGGACCAGGACCCGTACACCGCGTAAAACCCGTTCCATCCCCGGCGCGTCTGATCCGGCGCCACCCGCATTCCCGACGCCCGTCACCCGTCCGGCGACCACCGGCACGCAGCCTCTCCCCTCTGGAGCCGTCCCGCCATGAGCACTCCCCCGCCCCCGACGGAAGCACCGTCCTGGCCACACTGCACTCACGGCGCCGACCCGGTCACCGATCCCGTCGGCTGCCGCGGCATCCACGTCCCCGGCCACAGGGCCTGCCTCGCCCACCTGAATGACGCCGACCGCACCGCGTACCTGGCGGGCCTGGCCCCGGGCGCCGACATCGACCACCGCGAAACCCCCTTCACCGCAGACCTCCTCAAGCAGCTTCTGGCCGCCCTCACCGACCCCACGACCCGACAACCCCGCCTCGGCACCGCAATGTTCGGCGGGGCGCAGTTCTTCGGCGACGCCGTTTTCAGCAGGGCGCAGTTCGCCGGCGAGGCCGTGTTCGTCGGGGCGCAGTTCGCCGGCGAGGCCGTGTTCGTCGGGGCGCAGTTCACCGGCAGCGCCGTGTTCCTCAGGGCGCAGTTCACCGGCGACGCCTCGTTCATCGGGGTGCAGTTCGCCGGCGACGCCTGGTTCACCGGGGCGCGGTTCTCCGACGACGCCTGGTTCGGCGGGGCGCAGTTCTCCGACTACGCCAGGTTCGGCGGGGCGCAGTTCTTGACGTCTGCTTGGTTGGGGCCGGTGGTGTGTGCACGGGAGGTGGATCTGTCAAATGCGGTGTTCGGGGCGCCGGTGACGCTGGAGATCGCGGCGAGCGCAGTGGCGTGTGTGCGGACGCGGTGGGAGTCAACGGCGACGGTGCGGGTGCGGCGGGCTGAGGTGGATCTCGGCTACGCGGTGCTGGCGGCCCCGGTCGCAGTCACCGCCCACCCCGCCCCCTTCACCACCCGCATTGCCCTGGGCACCGAGACCATGGATGAGAGCCTGCTGACCGGTCCTGACCGGGTGCGGGTGACGTCGGTGCAGGGCGTGGACGCTGCGCACCTGGTCCTGACCGACACTGACCTGTCCGACTGTCTGTTCTCCGGCGCCTTCCATCTCGACCAGCTCCGCCTGGAGGGCCGCACCTCCCTCGCCCCCACTCCCACCGGCTGGCACCGCAAGGGCATATCGCCGATCCGCTGGACCCGCCGGCGCACCCTGGCCGAGGAGCACCACTGGCGCGCCCAGAGCGCCGGGCAACCCCTCGCACCTGCGGGCGCCCCGCCCGAGCCCCGCCGGTGGCGGACGGGCCCGCACCACGGCGACCCCGCCCGTACCCCCGACCCCGACGACGTCGCCGCCCTCTACCGCCAACTCCGCAAAGCGTTCGAGGACGGCAAGAACGAACCCGGCGCGGCGGACTTCTACTACGGCGAGTGCGAGATGCGCCGCCACGACCGCACCGGCACCCCCAAGACGGAACGCCGTCTGCTGTGGGCGTACTGGGCGCTCTCCGGCTACGGCCTGCGCGCCTCCCGTGCCCTGGGTTGGCTCGCCGCCGCCATGCTCACCACGATCCTGCTGCTGATGGCGTTCGGCCTGCCCGCCTCCTCTCCGAAGCAGGAGGCCACCGGCACAGTCCCGGTCGGCGGGGGCAAGGTCACCTTCGTCATCGACAAGCAGGACCCGAAGAACCCCGTGAAGGACCGGTTCAGCACCAAACGCTTCGACAAGGCCCTGAGCGTCACCCTGAACTCGGTGGTGTTCCGCTCCAGCGGGCAGGACCTCACCACCGCCGGCACCTACATCGAGATGACCTCCCGCATCCTCGAACCCGCCCTCCTCGCCCTCGCCGTCCTCGCCATCCGCGGACGCATCAAACGCTGACCACCCCCCCCGACGCGAGAAGCTGTTCAGCAAACTGAACACCCACTCGCTGCCCACCGAACCCTTACTCCCCGAGGCCGGGGTAGCCGTACAGGGTGGGCCGGTCCTCCAGCAGCTCCGGGACATTGTGGAGGGCGCCGCTGTGCAGCGGGTTCCGGGCCAGACGGGGAGAGGCGGCCACCCGGGCGCCGTATGACCGCAGCGGTTCGATGTGCTCCTCGGGAAGGGCTTCCGGGAGGAGCAGCGCCGCCCGGTCGAGCGGCCGGTAGAGCCGGTCGATCTCGTCCAGGGCGGCCTGGTCTTCGGTGATGAGGACCTGCTCGACGGCATCCGGCTCCGGCTCCAGCCCCAGGGTGTCGAGGACGGCCGCGCCGTACAGGACCGTCAGGTAGCGGGGAACGGTGCGGTCGGCGGGCTGGTAGCGCTCGGCGATGAGCAGGGCCCGGCCCAGGGCCCCCTTCCGGGCGAGCCGCAGATGGTACTCGGGGGACGTGGCCAGCGGTAAGGGAGCGGACAGGTCGTGCACGGTGCCTCCTCAGGCAGTGGTCGATGCGGTGCTGAGCCGGTCCGCGTACACCCGGTACGCCTTCCGGCCGGCCGGGGCGGCTCCGTCGGCGGCGAGGGCGGCGCGGATCTCGTCGGAGGTCTGCGGCGGGCGGCTGGCGTCCCGGACGGTGGGCTGGAGACGCCGCACGCGGGTGGCCGCCGTATAGCCGCTGATCTCGTAGTGGATCCCGTCCGGCCCTCGCCCGATGGCACGGCCGTCGATGTCCGGTTCCTGCATGGTGCCTTCCGAAGCGATGAACATCCCTGGGTCAGGGCTCCATCCCTGCTGCTGTGACGCGGTCGTAGGCGGTGGTGACCCGGTCGGTGTGGATCCGGCGGGCCTTGCGTCCGGCGGGGGACTTCATGAGCCCGGCGGAGGCGGCGACCATCGCCTGGTGGACGTCGGCCGGGGCGGTGACCCTGACCGAGTAGCCCTGGCCCCGGCGGACGCTCTGGCCGGCGGCGAGCGAGTAGCGGATGGCGACGTCCTCGGTCGCGGTCTGGAGGTGCTCGGCGACGAGACCAGGCACGTCGACGACCAGGACCGGGTTGGCAGCCGCGCCCGAGACCTCGGCCAGGAAGGCGAGTTCGACGCCCTCGTCGGCCAGGACCTCCTCGAAGCCGGGTACCTCGCGGGCGCCGGCGTCGTCGAGGACCCGGCGGATCGTCTTGGGGGAGACGGCGTACTGCCGGGCGAGCGCCTTGACGGCGACGCCGTCGCGGTAGGCCTCGACGACGCCGGCGGCCTGGTCCTCGTCGAGCGCGGCCGGGCGGCCGAGGGTCTTGCCGGAGGCGGCGGCCGCGGCCACGCCCTCGCGGGTGTTCTCCGAGACCATCTCGCGCTGGAACTCCAGCACCGCCGCGAGGACCTGCACGGTCATCGCGGCGGCCGGGTCGTCCGACGCCAGGTCGATCCCGGACAGCAGCCCGGACTCCACCCGCAGGTGCAGGCCCCGCCCGATGAGCACCGGCCGCAGCGCGACGATGTCCGCGACCGACCGGAACAGGCGGGCGGCGCCGGCGATGCGGATCGTGTCGCCGGCGGCGGCCTCGTCGAGGAGCCGCTGGAAGCCGGTCCGCTCCAGGCACAGGACCCGGCTGGAGGTCGCGGGGTCCTCGTAGACCGGGGCGCCGGCGGCGAGCAGCGCCGCCAGGGCGTGCTTCTGCCGGGCGTCGGCCTGCTCGTCCGTGGAGTGCCGCAGGTACAGCCGGTCACCCACGGCGGTACACCTCGGCGTGCTGGGCGGCGCGCTCGGCACGTTCGCGCTCGACCCGGGCCCAGTCGGCGAGCAGGGCCGCCAGGCGGTGCGTGTCGCCCTGGAGCTCCAGGGGGAGGCGGCGCAGGACCTCCTGGACCAAGCGCAGGGCCGCGCTCGCGGAGAAGCCGGGCGGGGACTGGGTGCAGGCCCGGTGCATGCACCGGTCGAGCTGGCCCAGTTCCCGGCGCAGCTCCGTGAGCCGGGTCGGGTCGCCACCGAGCGCCTTCGAGGTCTTCACCTGTGCGGTGAGTTCCTCCCGGATGCAGCCGTAGACCGAGTTCCAGCGGGCGGCGATGCGGCCGGCCTCTCCCTCCGAGACGCCGTTGTCGATGAGCTGAGCGGCGTTCACTGGCCCTCCCCGGTGATGCTGTGTTCGTCGTCGCCGAGGGCGCACAGCGCTAGCGCGGCGGCGTACTCCTCGTCGTCGAGGCCGAACGGCTTCCTCCGGTGGTGCTTGGAGGGCTCGGTGTGCTTCTGGTCGAGCTCGGACATGGGTTTCCCCTCGGGTGGGCCGGGCCGGGATGGCTCGGTGCCTGATGACCACCCTAGGAGAGGCGAAAAGGGGGGGCGCAATGACGGATCGGATTCCAATGGACCGCGGCGGGTCCTGGGCCCGTTTTTCACCCTTCTGGGCGACTCGTGTGATCGGATCGGCAAGAGGGGGCATATACGACTGATTGCGCCCCCTGGTGACTATGGAATCGGGGCCCATGCCTGGGGAAGGATCACGGTTCTCGGCACAGGGCTGCCGACGGCAGTGAGAAGCCCGGAGGGAGCTGGCCCCGTCGTGTCGCTGAAGTCCAGCGTGCCGCCGGAGATCGTCGAGCTGTCGAAGGAGACTGTGTCGCTGGAGATCGTCGCGTGGATGAAGGGCACCGCGCCGCCGGAGATCGTCGCGCGGCCGAAGTCCACCCTGCCGCCGGAGATCGTCGCGCCGTTGAAGGCCATCGTGCCGCTGGAGATTCTCGCCTCGCGGAAGAACACGGTGCCGCCGGAGATCCTCGCGCGGCTGAAGAACACGGCGCCGCCGGAGATCGTCGCGCGGCCGAAGAGCACCATGCCGCCGGAGAGCGTCGTGTCGCTGAAGAACACCGTGCCGCCGGTGATCGTCGCGTGGCCGAAGTGCACCCTGCCGCCGGAGAGCGTCGCGCCGCCGAAGAACACCGTGCCGCCGGAGATCGTCGCGACGGCGAAGAACACCCTGCCGCCGGAGAGCGTCGCGTTGCTGAAGTCCACCCTGCCGCCGGTGATCGTCGTACTGCTGAAGTCCAGCATGCCGCCGGTGATCGTCGTGTCCCTGAAGTCCAGCGTGCCGCCGGTGATCGTCGCGTCGCTGAAGTCCAGCGTGCCGCCCGAGAACGTCGCGTCGCTGAAGTCCAGCATGCCGCCGGAGAACGTCGCGCCGCCGAAGTCCAGCATGCCGCCCGAGAACGTCGCGCCACTGAAGGTCACCGTGCCGCGGGCGAACCTTGCGTTGCTGAAGTCCATGTCGCCATCGATGGTGACGCCGGTGAGGTCGAGGTCGCAGCCTTGCCAGGAGTGGTGGGTGCCCTCGGGGCGGCGGTAGTGGTCGCCGATGAGGCGCAGGATCGTGTGCCGTACCTCGCGCAGGGCGAGGTAGAGGTGGTGGTTCTCCAGATCGGCGGTGCCGGGGTCGGGTGTGTGGGGGAGCCGGAGGTAGGCGCACAGGACGTCGATGCAGGTCTGGCGCAGGTTGTCGTTGGGGGCGTCATCGGCGAGGCCGGCCAGGGCGTGGACACCGCCGAGGCGGACGGCGGGGGAGTCCGAGCCGAGTTTGTCGACGGCCTGGGAGAAGCGTTCGGTGTGGAGCCGGGTGGCTTCGCGGTGCGCGCCGGCTTCGTCGACGCGCTGGCGGCGGTAGGCGACGACCAGGGCGACGAGCGCGCCGGCCCCGGCGACCACGCCGAAGGAGAGCTTCACCAAGTCGAAGAGCGTCTTGGCATCGAGCTTCTTGGTGGTGTCGATCTCCTGGAAGTCCAGCAGGTACACCAGGCCGTAGAAGATGCCGCCGGCCACCAGGACCGCGGCGGCGAAGGTGATGATCAGGGCCCGGCCGACCTTCCAGAGCCGCAGCTCCCGGTCGTCTGAGGTCGGCCGAGGCCGTCGGTTCGCTATCACGGTGAGGAGGACAAGAACTCGCAGGCTTGTGGTTGCGGCGCCTGTGGCCTCAGGACGCGGGTGACCGATTCCACCCCCCAGGTTGAACGGACCAGCCGACGATTCGACCCAACGGTTCCTCGCCCCAGACGGCGGGCAGGGTGCAGGCGGCGCCGGACTGTCCGGCGCGACGCGGGAGGGGAGCGAGTACGTGGAAAGTTATGAGGGAGAGGCCAGGTACGCGGCGAGGATGGCGACCGACATGAACGGGGCGGATAACGAGGTCGAGGCGATCGGCCAGGGGCTGGGCGCCATCGCGTACGCCCTGCTTGAAGTCGCCTCCGCGATCAGGGAGAGCACCGAGGTGCAACGAGACCGCTGACCACTACCCAGGAGCCGCCGGGCGCTATCACGTGACCGGCGGCCCCAGGTGGGTCCAGGGGCTCGGTGTTCGCGGATGGATCAGCCGCAGCCACAGGTGAAGGGGCCGCACTGCCTGCTGAACCAGACGCGGTCCTCGACCGGCACGTCCTGCATCTGGTCGGCGAGGACCTGGCCCTCGCGGTCGATACGGGCGAACGGGGCTTCATACCTCGTGCGGCACTTGGCGCACCGCGCATCGAAGTAGTACGAGATCTCCGTGTGCTCCGCGACCGGCGCCACGGGGTACCGGGAGCCGCCATCGTGCAACTGAACGGTGAAGCCTTCCGCGCAAGTACAAGACATGACGGCATGGTCCCAGCGGTGAACGACTGAGACAGCTTCACATAGCCGCACGTAAGAGGGATCCCGGAAGTTGACGCTGGCGGCGGGTCTTATGGGGCGGCGGGTTCGATTACGAGGGCGCTGTCGTCCGGCGCGTGCCGGGGCCGGCCACGACGATGGCGGTCCGCGCCGGTCGGCAGTGACCGGAGCGGGGGCCGGGGGGCCGGCGAAGGCCAATGCAGTTGCCTTTGAGTCGCGGGGATCGTTGCCCCGCGTGTGACAGGGTGGGGCGCGGGCCAGCGGGTGCGGATCGGGATCCTGACGAAGGTGTTCACCACTGAGCTGGTGGACGCGGCGATAGCCAAGCACGACCGTGCCGAGCGACGGCGACGCCTCCTTCCGGCGCGACTTGTCGTGTACTTCGTCCTGGCCCTGTGCCTGTTCGCCAGGGAGTCGTACGAGGAGGTGCTGCGGGTGCTGACCAACGGCATCCCGGGCAGCCGGGCCCTCGCGCGGGTGAACCGGTCGTCGTTGTGCCGGGCCCGCGCCCGCCTCGGCGAGGACGTGCTGGAGACCGTGTTCCGCCAGGTGGCCGGCCCACTCGCCACCAGGGACACGCCCGGTGCATGGTGGCGAGGTCTGCGGCTCCTCGCCCTGGACGGCACCCAGTTCGATCTCCCTGATTCGACGAGCAACGGCGACACCTTCGATGGCCCATCCACCACCGGCGGCGTCCCCTTCGGCTTCCCCCAGGTCAGGGCGGTGGTCCTCACCGAGATCGGAACGCACGGAGTCCTCGATGCCCGCCTCGGCGGCTACCGCGACGGTGAGCGCAGCCTCGCCTACCCACTGGCCGGCTCCACCGCCCCCGGCGACCTGGTCATCGCCGACCGCGGCTTCTGGTCGGTCGAGTTCGCTTACGCCTTCGCCACGGCGGGCGCGGATCTGCTGGTCAGGCTCCAGTCCAACCACCTCGGAACCGTCCAGGAAGAGCTTCCGGACGGTTCGTACCTGTCGATGGCGCGACCGGGAAAGGATGTCCGGCGCCGAGCCGCGCGAGAGGGCCGGACTCTGCCCCGGCACGTGATCTACCGCGTCATCACCTTCGCCAAGGGCGACAAGGTCGCCTACCTGGGCACGACACTGCTGGATCCCGAGCAGTACCCGGCCGACGAGCTGGTCGCGCTCTACCGGGAACGCTGGGAGATCGAGCTCGCCTTCGACGAGATCAAGAACCACCTCGGCCCCGCCGGGCCGATCAGGTCACGGACCCCGGAAGGTGTCCGGCAGGAACTGTGGGCCTACCTCGCGGTCCACCACGCGATCCGCCAGTTCGCCCACACAGCCGCACTTGCCCGACCGACCGTGGACAGTGACCGTGTCTCCTACCTGAGGTGTGTACGCATCGTCCGCCGCAGCGTTCCGTCCCAGCTCGGAGCGACCGCCACCAAACTCACCCGTTCCTTCGCCGAGGCCGGGTGGGAGGCACGTGCACGCCTCCTGCCGGCCCGGCGTGGCCGGGACTGCCCACGTGCGATCAAGAAGCCGAACCGTTGGCCCGTCCTGAGGACCCGGGCCAGACGGGACATGGTCCAGCCCGGCCGCTGGGCCCACAACCAGACCACGAAGCCGAAGAGCAACCGCCGGGCTGGAAGACCGGTCCTCGGGGGAACTCGAGCCCCGTCACCGCCTAAGGAGTAGGTGACGAGGGACCGAGAATCACGATCGGTTCCTCGGCCCGGGCCCGGGCGAGGGCAGTGGCGGCTTCCGCCTCCTCTCGGGTGATCTCTTTGTAAAATCGTTCCCCATCCGCGCCGGTGACGTCGATGACCATCTTGGTCCACTCCGCGGCGGGCGCCTCCGGAACGTGTCCGAGGTGGTACTCGGCATTCTTGAGAAGTTCCTCTGTGAGCCGTACGCCCGTCAGACGCTCGGTGAGGGCAAGCACCGCCGCCTTGGTATCGGTGCTCGAGCCTGTGCCGTCCTCGTCCTCGGTCAGGTCGAAGCCGATCTCACGCATCATCGGAACCAGCTCGTCCGGGGTGCTGCCGTACCTGTTCGTGGGCCATTCGAAGCTGGTCCGCAGCTCACCGTCCTCAAACCAGTCGAAAAGGTCGATCGGCGCGCCCCCGTTGGTGGAATGCGACACGGCTCGCCCGTTCTGCGCCAGGGACGGCATGAACCGTGACATCCCTACGCCACCGTTGAAGTCGAAGACGAGCGTCCACTCGCCGTTCGTGCCCGGCACGGTGAAGGCTCCCGCGATGAAGGAGTCGTCCCAGTAATCCGTTGCATCGCGATGCTCCATATGCTCGTCGACCAGAGCGTCCAGTCCCTCACCCGTGCCCTTCGGCTCGGCCTCCATCAGACGCAGTACGTCGGTGGGGGTGGTGCCGTGGACGAGGGCCAGGCCGTATCCGCCCGTCATTGCGTCGCCGAACATCCGGGAGGAGCGTATCCAGGCGTAATCCCGCGCAGTTGCCAAAGTCATGCACAGCAGTCTGCCTCCCCGCACTGACAGGCTTGCAGCCCGAGGGCCCCACGACGGCACCAAGGGCCGCAGCGCTTCGGGGATGCGGGCTCAGATCAGCCAATCCAGTCTCGGAATCGGGCGTGTGATGGTCCGCATGCGCCGTCGGCCAAGGCGTCCTCGTAAGCCTGCCGGGCTATGGCTTCCATCTCTTCCGCCGAGATGCCGGCGGACATGATGGCCCCTGAGCCGACCCCTGAGTAGATCGTGCATCGTGGATAGACCGGCTGAACGGCGTACCACCCGAAGGCGACGACGGCAGCCAGCACGGCCAGGGTGATGAAGCGGCGTCCGGGTGTGCGGAAGAACGGGTTGATCACCTAGGGATGGTACGGAGTGTGCCTAACCTGCTGGCCCGCGCCCTACTCCGTCACAGACAGGGCAACGATCCCCCACAACTCAAAGGCAACTGCATTGGCCGGCGAAGGCCCCCCGTGGCCACCGGCGGTCACCTGCTCGCCCTCGGCCCCCGCTGCCGCACCGGCTGAACCGCGGCGGGCGCCTCGTGCCGGGCCCAGGCCCGGGCCGCAGGCTGCTGACGCTGCTGCGCGTCGGCGGCGACCCGGCGGGCGAGGGTCTCCGCCCGGTGGGCGTCCGGCCGGGTCTCGGCGAGGAGCCGGCGCCGCTGCTGCTCGGCGACGGCGAGGGCGGCGTGCCCGCGCCAGTCGGCGGCCTCCGCCGCTGCCGAGCGGATCGTCCCGGACAGCCGGCTGAGCGTGGTCTCGTCGCGGGCGTCGATGCGCTGGGCGTGCTGCGAGACCGTCTCCCGGATCGCGGCGAGGGTCTTGGGCAGCTCGTCGAGGACCGGGGCGGGCCCGGTGGCGCCGAGGGCCTGGGCGTACGGGCTGTCCGTCAGGGTGCGCCAGGCGGCCGCGCGGGCGTCGTCACTCGCCCGGCGGGCGCGGGCCTGCTCGTCGGCGCCGCCGCGGGCCTGGGCGAGGTAGTGCTCGCGCAGCTCGTTCACCTCCTTCCTGCTGCTGCCGGCGAGGCGGAGGGTGAGCCAGGAGGTCTCCATCTGCCGGTCGAGGTCGGGCAGGACGGCCCGGGCCTGGCGCTCGGCCTCGGCGGCCCAGCGGGCGCGGCCGGCCTCCTCGATGGCGGTCTTCAGGTGTCCGAGGGCGGTGTCGAGGACGGCGCCGGCCTCGGCGGCCCACCGCGCTCCCCGGGTCAGGCCCTCGGCGTCCTGCCGGGCGAGGCGGTCGCGGAGCTCCTCGTAGTCCTCGCGGGTCTTCGCCGCCAGGGCGTCCTGCCGGTGCGCCTCGGCGAGGCAGGCCCGGATCGTGGCGGCGAGCTGCTCGTCGGTCTGCGTCCCGTACGGCCGCTCCTTCCAGGACCGCTCCTCCTCGGGCCCCTCGCCCGCCGGGCGGGTGCCGCGGGCGGCCTCGTCCTCCGCGTCCCTGCGCAGGGCGCCGGAGGCCGTCGTGGACCGCATCCGGGCCGCCCGCGCGGAGACCGTCCGGCGGGCTTGCTCGACGGCGGCCTGGGCGTCGCGGCGGGCCTGGTCGAGCTGGACCTGGTGCGGCACCCGGGCGGCGGGCTCGGGCGCCGGCCGCAGCTCGTCGGAGACCATCACGTCCGGGCGGGACTGCCCCAGGTAGCGGGCGAAGGCCGTCACCGCGCGGTGCAGGCGCTCGGTCTCGGTCCGGGCGGCGCCGAGCTCGGTCTTCGTCCGCTCGTCCTCGATGACCTCCAAGGGGAGCCAGAGGTGGTTGGCCTTCCGGCCCCGGGTGAGGCCCGGGTAGGCGGCGAACGCGTTGGCGCCGTGCCCGTACAGCAGCGCGGTGTCGCAGGTCATGCCCTGGCTGGCGGCCACGGTCATGGCGTAGCCGAGGGACAGTGTCCCGCTTGCGATGTCGGCGGGGGTCATCCACGCGGACGCGGTGGCGCGGGTGCCGTCCGCCAGGCGCTGGGCGGTGCGCCAGGTGACCTCGACGCTCCGGTCCTCGCCGACGGCGGTGATGACGCCGCCGTAGCCGTTGAGGACGTCCGGGCCGGCGCCTCGCCGGCTGCGGTAGTCGTTGGTGCGGACGCGGACGAGGTCGCCCTCGGCGAGGGTGAGCTCGTCGCCGCCGGGCAGCGCGTAGGTGTGCTCGGTGCCCAGCTCGCCGAGTGCGCGGCGCAGCTGCTGCGCGCCGGCGTTGAGCGCGTCGACGTCGATGTTGCGGGCGGCGAGGACGACCAGGCGGTCCAGGAGGTCGAGCTCGTCGGGCCAGTCGGTGCGCAGCTCCTGCCAGGTCATCAGCATCTGGGAGCGGGCGTCGTCGGCGGTCTCGGCGGCGTGGACGCGGCCGCCGGCGGCGAGGAGGTCGAGGGCGGCCTGGTGGTCGCCGGTCCGCCACACCTCCAGCGCGGCCCGCTCCGCCTGGTCCTCCTGGCGGCGGTTCTCGGTGAGGACCTCGCCGTCGACGATCCGGTGCACCTCGGCGAACCAGCCGCCGACGCCCACGGCCTGGAGCTGCTTGGGGTCGCCGATCGCGATCAGCTTGGTGCCGGTGCGGGCGGCCTCGGCGAGCAGGCGGGCCGCCGAGCGGTCGTCGGTCATCGCGGCCTCGTCGAGGACCAGGACGTCGATCCCCGCCAGGCCGGGCCCGGTCTCGATCCGCTGGAGCCAGGAGGCGACCGTGCGGGAGGGGATCGCGGAGGCGTCCTGGAGGCCCTGGGCGCCGACCGCGGACAGGCAGGCGCCGGCGTAGGTGGTGCTGGTGGCGTCCCAGGCGATCCGGCAGGCGTCCATCAACGTGCTCTTGCCCGCGCCGGCGACGCCGACGACCGCGTCGACGCCGTGCCCGGCCGTGAGCAGCCGGTCGACGACCCGGGTCTGCTCCTTCGACAGCTCGAAGCCGGCGGCCACCTGGAACACGGCGCGGGCTGCGGCGGCCTGGGCGGGCGTCAGAACGGCGCTGCCGTCCTTGTGGCGGGCGCGGGCCTGGGTGACGGCGACGTCCTCGGCGTCGAGGACGTCGCGGGTGGTGTACCGGTCGGTGGAGGACATGACGGTGGGCCCGAGGTGGGGCAGGGCGACCGCGTAGCCCTCGATGCGCAGGACGTCGTCGGCGAGCCGGTCCAGCGCCCGCGGGCCGCCGCCGATCCCGTACGGGAGGGCGTTGGCGACGGCGGCCAGGAGCTCGGCGCGGTCGAAGACCTTGCGGGTGGCGGTGAGGCCGGTCTCGGGGTCGAAGACCACCTTGGCGAGGTCGGCCGACGGCGGGATCCTCGGGCCGCCTCCGGCCGGGGCGAGTCCGGCTCCGTCCGGTCCGGGCGGCCCGGGCGCGGCCGCGGCGAGCAGCTCGTCGACGTCGACGCCCGCGTCCTCGGCCCGCTCCCGCCACGACGCCCTCATGCCCGCGGAGCCGGTCGCGTGCTTGGCTCGCCGGGTCGCCGCCGAGGCCCGGGCCATCTCCTCCCGGCCCGCGCCTTCGCCCGCGATCTCCTCGACCCGCCGGGCCCGCCGGGAGTACAGGTCCCGCACCTCGCCCGGGACGCCGTCGACCTCCCACGCCCGGGTCTTCTCCGCCTGCTCCCGCCGTACACCGAAGCGGGCGTGGGCGAGGGCGCGAACGCGGGCCTTGAAGTACGCGTCGATCGCGGAGGCGTGCCGGTGCATGTCCCGGCCGCGCGCGGCGACCGCCCGCCACTTCCCGTCGGAGCAGAGCGCCATGTTCGCGATGCTGATGTGGAGGTGGAGGTGCGGGTCGCCGGGGGTGCCGTCGCCGACGGGGCGAGCGCTGCGGTGCTCGGTGGCCCAGGCCAGCAGGCCGCCGGTCGACAGGCGGACCATGTCGCCGTCCTCGCCGCCGACCGAGTAGGCGATCCACCGCTCGTACAGGGCGACCGCGTCGCGGGCCGCCTTGTGAACCAGCTCCCGGTACGCGGCCTCCGCGCCCTCGGGCAGCAGGCCGGCCAGGACGCTGTCGGACTTCGGGACGTCGAGGACGAGATCGAACCCGCGGACGCGGGTGTCGACCCGGGCCTCCTTGCGGGCGAGCGCGCGGGCGAGCTCCTCCTCGGTGAAGACGTCCTTGATGTCGACGCCGGCGGCGCCCGCGAGCTTCTTCAGGGTGGCGACCTGGAGCCGGTGGGCCTCGCCACGGCGGTGGACCATCCGCTGCTGCTGCGCGAGGAGCCGCTGCTGCTTCGGCTTGCCGTCGAGGAGGTCGGCGGGCTCGACGCCCTGCTCGGCGGCCGCGGCCTCGATGGCGGTGAGCACCCGGGCGACCGTGAGCTTGGCCTCCGGGTGCGCCCTGGAGGAGTTCCCCGACGTCATCAGCCGGGCGCCGGTCAGCGGGTGGCACCCGCTCATCAGGCGGCGGGCGGCGGCCTTGCCGTCCTCGTCCAGCACGTCGCCCGCGCGGAGCCCGACGGCCTCCAGGCCGGAGCCCAGCCAGACGAGCGGCGTCTCGCCGTCTTGTCGCGTTCGGTAGTCGACCGCCGGGTCGGCGCCCTCGACGAGGTCGGCCCGCTCCTCGACAACCAAGTCGCAGCCGGCGCCCTGCCTCAGCCGGTAGTCGACCTGCTCGTCCGCCGTGATCCTCGTCAGCCACGCACCCCGAGGTCCCCGCCCTTCCGCCTGTCCGGCCCCTGCCGCAGCTCCCCCCGAGAGGGGGGAACTGCCTTTGTCCATCCCCGTTATTTGATCATGAGAGTTCCGCTACCGCCGTAATGACATCCTGACGGCAAAATTGACTCCCGGTCGCCGTAATGGAACCCTGACGAACATGACGACCAATCAATTTGATGGCCACCGGTTCGACACCATCCCCGTCCTCGACCAGCGCGGACCCGACCCTCACGACGTCGAGCTTGTAGCTGTAGCCGCCAGATGCAGCTGCGGCTGGAAGGGCTCCACCGTCTCCCCCGGCATGGAGGGCAAGGGCGGCTACAACGGCCCTGTCGCCCACCACCTCACTGACGTCGACGGAGAGGCCGAACTCGCTGCCGAGCAGGAGTGGCTGGAGGAGCACATCGGCGACATCGAGCACACGCTCGTCCCGACCTCCCTCGCCAATGAGATTCGCTCCGTCGCCAAGCAGCTCGACGCGCTGATCGAGGCAGACAAGCCGATGAACGCCCTGGCCGCGATTCGAATGTCGGGCGGCTACTTCTCCAGCCAGGCCCGCGACGCGGCCCTGCGCGCGAGCTACCTGGACCACTCCTGGTCGCAGATCGGCGAAGCCCTCGGCATCTCCAAGCAGGCCGCCTGGGAGCGGTACGGAAAGTTCCGCCCGGAACGGACCTCCGAATAGGCCAGCCATCCGAACCGAGGCGAGGTCGGCCTTCCGGTTCGGCGGCGGCGAGAACGCGAAGAGGGGCGCCACTCGGGCGCCCCTCTTCTTGGTCTTCCGGCTACCTGCGGGAGAAGAAGGCCACGGCGGCCGCCCCGCCCCACGCGGCGGAGGCGAGGGCCAGGAGCGCCTTCGCGGTGGCCTCGTCGCCGTTCAGGAACATGACGCCGGAGGCCACGAAGGCGACCAGCCCGGTCAGGACCAGGCCGGAGGAGACGATGATGCTGCCGGTCCTGATGACGCGCAGGTGCAGGGGCTGTGCCTGCCGGCGCTGGCGGCGGATACGGCGGCGAAGAGCGCGGGCTTCGCGCCGGCGGCACTTCGCCTCGTGCTCGATCTGGGCGAGGAGGTCGTCCACGGTGCTGTTCAACAGCGACGGGACGGGGAAGTCCTGGCCCTCGCCGCTCCGGGGAGGCATGGTGGTCATGGGCATTCCTTGCTGAGTGCCTGCCCGCCGCCTGGGTTGGTCGCCTGGAGGCCGCGGACCCCGGCGCGTTTGCGCCGGTACGTAGTAACAGCCGGGCCGGGCCTCTTCTGTGAGAGGCCCGGCCCGGCTTTCCCCCGGCTACGCTCTACTTGACGAAGCCGACCTCCCCCGACAACGGACGGATACGGCTGATCCTCTTCCCTCCGCCCGGCCCGTCGGCGGCTCGGCCCGGCAGCAACACAAGCAGCGTCTCCAGGCGGCAGCGAGTCCATGTGACGACCGCCAGGAGCACCGTGATGAGCACGATCACCACGGTTCGGATGGGCGAAATGACAGCTTCCACTATTCCTCCCTCTGGGTAGAAACGATCTTGAGGAAGGAGGGCCACTCGCAACCTGGCCCTCCGGTGAGTGCATGTGTGAGTGCGGGAGCCGGCAGCTCCCCGCAGTCGTTCAGCTCCGCTCCTTTCGTGTCCTGGCACTGCTCCTGGGCGCGGGTGCGTCCGGTGGCGAGTAGCAACCACTCGGGGCCGCAGGCCGGGACGTCCTCGTTGCGCACGGCCTGCGCCTCCTGGAAGCGGCTACTCGGCTACTCCTCGGCGACGCCCCCGAACAGCAGGTCCCGCTTACGGCGAGCGTGACGAAGGGCGTCACGGACCGACCCGGCCGTCGCCGTGCCGCCGAGCGCCTTCGCGATGTACGGCGCCTTCATGTCGTAGGCCTCGGCCAGCACGAAGGCCCGCAGCTGGAACTCGCTCGTCGAACTGCGCAGCCGCTTCAGGGCGGGAGCGAGATCGGCGAGGCTCTGCTCCTCCGGGCCCGGGCACGCGATCCGCTCGAGGACCTCCTCGCCGCCCTCAACGATCTTCGCCGCCCGCTGGCCCAGCTCGGCCAGACGCTCCCGGATCTTCTGGCCCACCACCATGTACAAGTAGCGCTCGACCATGTGGTCGAGAGGGCCGGACAGCAGGAGCCTGCGGTAGATCGACTCCCACACCTCCGACTCGATGTCGTCGATCTCCCACCTCGGCAGGCTGGTGCGGAAGTAGATGAAGCGCCTCACCGAGCCCTCCAGCACCCTCATCCGATCCCACTGCGCCTGCGCATCCGAGCTCAGTGGCTCGCGCTGGCGCGGGATCTTTCCCTTCGCTCCGTCGCTGCTCATCTCCGTCGCCTCTCGTGTCGAGACCGGTCAGGGGCGGCGGCTCCGGGTTGCCGTGACCACCAAGAAGTAATCAGCAGGGCCGGCGGCAAAGTGTGAGAGAGAAATCCAAAAAATCTTCGGGAGCCCGAAGAACTCCCCGCCGTCCCCGGCCAGAACCCAAGCTCCCCGGCACGCCCCGCCACCCACACCGGGGGAGGGCCCGTACGGGCACCGGCCCGGCGGCCGGCTGCGGGTCTCGGGACGGCGAGCGCCCCCTGGCGCGTGCTCTGCCAGGGGCGCTGCTGGTGGGGAGGCTCAATTGTCGGTGGCCGGCGGCTGGGCGAGGTAGGCGAGCCGGGCCGTGCTGAATCGAGAAGAACCGGTTCGGGCCCCTGGCCACCGTCACCGCGGCCGCGCAGCTGCACTACAGCCGCTTCATCGACATGGCCCAGGTCTAACCCGCGAGCAGGGCGCAGGGGGGCACGGCCTCGGGCCTGGCAGTCGGACGAGGCACCCAGCCGTACTCCAACCGGGGTGCCTCCGAAGATCTGGCCGCGACCAAAACGGGCCAATCGCAGTTCTCCAGCTGCGGCAGCCGCCACCGCTGCCCAGCTGCCCCTGCTCCGCACGGGCCGCTCGCATACCTCAGGAGGACTCATGGGCCGGAAGCGGCCGAATAAGCCCCGCCGCGCCAAGATGCCCCGCCAGCGCGGCTACACGCTGCGCCAGCTCCAGCCGCCCGGCGACTGCTACGACGAGTGGCTCAGCGTGCCGGCCAACATGCGGTTCGACGAGATCACACACCCCGAGGTCGGGGAGCAGGAGATCGACTTCCTGCGCCGGGCCGCCCGGCTCGGACCACTCTACGGAGACGAGGTCCCCATGGCCGCCCTCGTCCTCGACACGGTGATCGACACCGGCCACCTCCCCGTCTACCACGACGGGGAGGAAGCCAGCCTCCTTCCGCTCCAGCAGATCGTCGGTACCGCCCCGGACCTCGACGATCAGGGCGTTCGCGAATCGATCCACCGGCTTCACGCGGTGGGCGCCTTCCTCGTGGTCTCCGATCAGGAGAACGACATCGCCCTCGTCCGTTTCGTGTCGAGGAAGCCGGACCACCCGGGGGAGCAGTGGGGCTTCATGGACGACAAGTCCGTGTCGGCCGCCACCACCTGCATCCCCCACGGAATCGAGCAGCTTCCCGTCGAAGTCGCCGGCGCCGTCATGCTCCTCAGGGCCCGCAAATCCCAGCTCCAGGACGCCAATCCGGAGGCCCTCCTCGGCAACCGCGGTGTGGAGACCCTCGAACGGGCTCAGGATCTCTACGACAAGGCCCACGCCTCCGGCTACGTCGACTACAAGGGCTGCGACGCCTGCCCGACCGGGCACCTCTGCACCCGCGAGGACCAGGCGCCGTAACTCCGTAACAGCGGACATCCACCAGGATGAGGACCATGGAGGAGCTCGAGAAGGCCGGCCACCGGATCGTCGGCGGAGGCCAGACCGGACGCCAGGAAGACGGGCAGGCCACCTGGGACATCACTGACTGGCGCACCGGCGAGGCCATCGCGGAAGGCGTCGGCGACTATGACGCCTACGGAGAGGCCAGCCAGCGCCTCGACCCCGACGGCAAGTGGATCCACATTGACCACATCGAGCACATGGACACCCCCCAGATGGACCCCGCAGGGGTCCCCGCGAGCCTCGCAGAAGCCCTGCAGGAGTGGCTCGACAGGTTGAGCACCACCGACGAGGACGTGGCCGCCGTCGTGGGCTGGAGCGTCGAGGAAGTCGCGAGGCACCGCGAGGAGGGCTGACCGGCGCCGGGTGCAGAGGGGATGTGGTGGTCTCGGGCCTGACTAGGCCACCACGCCATCATCCCTATGTGAGGGCACGGCGTACGGCTTCCAGGTACCTCTCTCGTGCGGGAGCAGAACCGAACGTGATATCCCGGCCGTGGCCTCCGGCAGCACTCGCGTAGTCCAGTGCGGCAGAAGCTACGTAGTCAGGCCCTTCCACTTCGACGGCGTGGAAGGCGCTCAGTGTTCTCGACTCTCCCTCGCTGGCGCCGAGTTCCCACGCCTGCCCTGCGGTCAACAGGTCGGTATACACCCTCCGCCTACGCTCTTCCGTACGTGCTTGCCTTTGGTCGTTCAGGGTGGCCTGCACGGTCGAGATCAGCGCGCTGGCCTGTGCCTGCCCCGCTGCCTCTGCGGCGGCGGCCTGCCGGTGGCCGGCCTTCCACGCGAACCAGCCCGTCGTGATGCTGCCCGCTACCGCCGACCCGGCGGCGATCAGGGCGATCCCCCACTCACTCATACGGCGGATCCTCTCACCCGCCCCACCCGCCCCGACGGCCGAATTCGCGCCCTTGTGGCCGAACCGGGTGCCCGGCACCTTCGAGGACGACACCCGTGTCGACGAAGGGGGACCTGTTGGCCAACCCGACCGCACCCGAACCCCGACCCCTCACCCTGTGGACCGGCCGCCTGCTCCTGCACTGGGCACGCCTCCTCCAGCACACCGTCGCCTCCCGCGACCGCCGCCGGGCCGCCGTCGCCCGCCGGAACGCCGCCATGCGCGCCGCCCACGCCCGCGGCGTCGACAAGGACACGATCGCCCGCCTGATCGGCCTGAGCCCGGCGCACGTCGGGCAGGCGCTGCGCGGCGAGCCCACCCCGGAGTAGCGCGCGGGCCCGAAGGCCGGACCCACGGCTGGCTGCCCCGAGGTTCGCGCCCCTGGCCGCTCGTTGATGAGGCGAGCGGCCCGAGGCCGTCGGGTCAGACGTGGCCCTGCTTCCCCGGCCCCGCCACCGGGCAACGAGCAGAGCCGTCAGCTGGCTTGACCTGGCGGGAACGCGACCGTGGGGCCGGTGCCGGCTGGCAGAGTGGCGGGCACCGGCACCCGGCCGGCCTGAGGAGGCGCACGCATGGACCTGGACCGTACTCCCGCAGAGATCGCCCGAGCCGCCGGGGAACAGATTCGCGCGCTGAACCACCGCACCCTGACGCCCCGCGCCGCGTTCACCTACCCCAGCGAGATCCAGGACACCGTCACCGGCCTTGCCGCCGTCCTCCTCGGCCTGCCCCAGGCCCTGGACCAGATCCATCAGGGCCTCGATGCCGTGAACGGCCAGCAGCGCCTGTACGCCTACAACGACACCAACGTCGACGACCTGCTGGACGACTCGAAGACCGACCTCCTCGACGCCGTGAAGGCCGTCCAGGAGGCGTCCCTCGCCCTCCAGCACGTCGTCAACCGCCTGGCCTACGTCGGCGCCATCGTGCCCGAGGACACCGCAGAAGCCGCCGTGACCGACTGACCGAACGCACTGCACCGCGTACGCTGGCCGGAGACGAGAACGACCGCCCCGGGGAGGCAGATGTGACGGCACGAGACACGTGGACGGTGGACCGGCTCCACCACGCCCTGCCGCACTCCGCCTCCCGCCAGCAGCTCCTCGCCGACGTCAACCTCACCCCGCTCGACCGGCTGCCCGCGGTCCTCGACCGGTGGGCGCGGGCCGCCGAGACCCTCCAGGCCGCCGCCGGCCGGATCGCCGTCGCGCGCGCCCAGGCCGCCGCCGGCCAGCACCACGACGACGCGGACGACCGGACCGCCGACATCCAGCACGACGCCGGACACCGCGGCGACCGCCAGCCCGGCCGAGGCGCCGCGTGACCTACCGGCTCCACTTCCCCACCGACGTCTTCGACACCTACAAGCAGCTCCCCGACGGCGCCCGCCGCGACCTCGCCGTCTCCCTGGTCGATGCGCAGCAGGACCCGCTCCAGGTCTCCGAGCCGTACGGGGAGGACGACGGCATCATCCGCACCGTCGCCCGCGGCCACGTCACCGCCGTCATCCTCATCGGTGAGCACACCGGCACGATCACCGTGCTCGCCATCGCGTACGCCGGCGAGTGAGGACCTGCTCGCCCGCGAGGCCGTCGCCGGCGTCCGGGACGCCTTCGGGATCACCCTCATCAACGGGCCTCTCACCGTGGGCGTAAACCTGTAGTTCGTCCGTGTGGTTGGCGCCGGGAACGGGCCGGGCGGCCGCTCGGGCCCGGCTACGGTCGTCTGCAGGGGGAGGGCCGACTGGTCGTTGAACCCGCTCCCTGTGTGCCCCGCGCTCCTCGAGTGCGGGGCACCGCGCGTTCTGGCCTACGGCGTGTACGTGGTGTCCTCGCAGGCGGGGTCGATCCGCTTGGGGTTCTGGTGGGCGATGGCGTCCGTCCAGCGCTTCCGTGCGGTCTCGAGCTGCGCGCCGTCGGCGCTGGTGGCGAAGAACGCCCAGCGGCCCGGGCCCGGGGCCCCGTTCTCCGGCTGCGCGTTCGGGACGCCCAGGACGTACCGGTGGCCGGGGACGAGCGGCTGCTGCTCAACCTCCGGGCGGGCTGTGTCCCCGGCGGTCTGGTCGATGGGCAGGGTCTTCGGCAGGGAGCCCTTGAGAACCTCGTCGACCCGGACCTGGACGGTGACGCGCTGCTCGCCGTCGCTGCCGCGGGCGGCCTCGGACTGTTCCCAGGCGGTCACCACGGCGACGTTGTCGGCGATGCCGGCCTTGTCCCGGTCGGTGTCCATGATCGGGACGCAGACGGCCGAGACGGTGACGTCGTCGTCCTGGAAGACGACGACGGTGGTGGTGACCGACGCCGCGAGGACGACGGCCCCGGCGAGCGACAGCAGTACGGTGCGCTTCATCATCCCCACAGCTTCAGGTAGTTGGCCTTGTCGACGGCCGTCGGTGCGGACTTGTCGTTCGTCGCCACGTGCAGGGCCGAGTTGACGCGGTCTGCCTTGTGGCAGAGCCCGAGCGCGTGGCCGAGCTCGTGGATGACGACGTTCTTGCGGTAGTCGTCCTTGTCCTTGAAGACCTCGTCCAGCCAGTACCTGTTCAGGAAGATGAAGTCGGTCTGCGCGGTGTCGCCGTGCCGCTCGTACTTGCCGGCGGCCCGGTCGCTCTTGCTGTAGTAGTCGCGGAACTCCAGGTCGTTGACCGTGATCGCGCTGTCCGGCGCGATATCGATCTTCCGGAACCTGTTCCACTCGGCGATCGCGTGCGAGCGCAGGGCGTCGTACCGGGAGGCCTCGGTCCAGCGGATCTCGCGGCCGTCCACCGCGGAGAACCCCCGGGTCTCCCTCGCGCCGCCCACGCACGGCGCCGGCTGGACGGCCCGCGGGGCGGCCGCAGAAGCGTGCGCGGCCGTCGCACTCGCGGTCGCGGTGGCCGTGGCGACGGCGAGCGTCAGGAGTATGCGCAGCGGGCGGGTCGTCATCGACGTCTCCTCCAGGGATCAGGACCAGGACGGTAGAGGGCCGCCGGGGGCCGGCCGGCCCGAACGGATCTCGTGTCACCCGCTCAGGGGCGGGGCGAAGGAGCGCACGGGGCGCCCGGGAGGGCGTGCGCGTCCGCGGAGCGAGCGGCGGCCGGCCGGAAGGGGGCCCGGGCGGGAGCCGGGGCGCCTGCGGTTATGGGGCGGGCGTGTAGTGGACGACGGTGCTCTCGCAGGCCTCCGCGTACACCGCGAGCGCGTCGGCCTCCACCTGGTCCACCGACAGGCCCCACCGCAGCTTTGTCGCCGTCCACTCGCCGACGTACCGGCAGTGGGCCTCGGGCAGCGGCGGCATCCACTCCGCCGGGTCCCGGTCCGCCTTCGCGCGGTTCGAGCGCGCGGTCACCGCGACCAGCGACACCGCGGCGTCCTGGTCGTTGGCGTACGCCTCACGCCGCTTCGCGTCCCAGCTCGAGGCCCCGGAGTCCCAGGCCTCGGCGAGCGGGACCATGTGGTCGATGTCGAGCTTCCCGGGGTCGGTCACCTCCTGGCCGTCGTAGTACGACAGCCAGGCGCCGCCGGACAGCTTGCAGCCGGCCGCGACCTCCGGCGCCGCGGTCGCCTCGTCGAGGAGGACCTCGGCGCGGGTGTTGCAGCCGTCGGTCAGGTCGAGGCCGGCGTTCCAGTGCCGGAACTTGTCGCGGGTGTAGCCCTCGCGGACCTCGTCCGCGACCGGGAGCTGGGAGACGGCGTCGGCGAGGGCGAGCACGGCGGCGGCCGGAGCGGCAGTCGCGGGCGCGCCGGCGGCGGTTGCCTGAGTGGGGAGGGCGAGCGGGGCGAGGAGCAGAGTGAGGGCGGCGGTGCGCGCCAGGTTCTTGATCACGGACGTTAGAGATAGCGGGACCGGCAGGTCTGACGTGCACGAACCTAAAGGGGTGTCCTCCCTATGGGGGACGAAGTTCACCGGGGAAACGGTCCTCCGCTCCCGCAGACGGATCAGGTTCTTCGCAGGAGCCGGGACCGGCCGATCAAGGCGTCCAACGCAATGAACGGGCAGAGCGGGATCCATCCAACTCGCTTCCCAAGCAGGCGGGTTGGCGGGTTTCACTCGTTGGTGGCAAGAAGTCGCTCACGCATCGGAAGCCCCGGCTGTGACGTCCGTCACTTCAGTGCACACGTGCTACGCATTAGACCTTCATTTCCGCACGTCAGAGCACGTATGACCGTTGCGTGATCACGGAATGCCCCCACTTCGTCGCAGGGCGTGAAATTAGTGGGAGCGCGCATGCGTGTTCGGCCGATTGGGCCGGTTGAGTGATCCATGGCGGCGCCGGGGAGCCGCCAGCCCTATCAGACCTCAACGAAGAGGATCCATGACCGACAACGTGCGTGAGGAGGACGGCCGCGTGCCTGTGGCCGAGGCACCGCTCCCGTTCCCGCTGGAGTACGAAGCCCACTACCTCACCAACCAGGAAGCCTTCCACGAGTACGCGCTGGGCATCCTGCTGAGCAACGAACGAGCCGAGAACGCCGTCCACAACGCCTACGTGGAGATCCGCGTCCGCTGGGACGCTCTGCTCGGAGAGAACGACCTCCAGGCGCAGACCTGGCTGATCCTGCGCCGCGCCATCCTCGACGAGCTGATGGGCGGCCTCCGCGAGGAACTCGCGGCGCGCGACAGCGGCATCGGCCTCTACCCGGCCCTCGCCAAGCTCTCCCCCCGCCAGTTCGACGCGATCGTCCTGCGCTACATCGCCGGGTACGACACCAAGAAGACCGCCCTGTACATGGGCCTCACCCCTGGCACCGTCACCCACCACATCCGCAAGGCCCAAGAGCGCCTGGCCCCCATCCACCGCCGCGCCACGCGGCCGATCAAGAAGGAGGACACCCAGTGAGCAGCACCACCTGGGAGCAGCTCTTCGCCACCGCCGACAACGCCGTCCGCGAGCCCCGCCGCGCCTTCGACGTCGGCGCCGGCCTCCGCCGCATCGCCCAGGCCACCAGCCACCTGCCGGCCCCCGACCCGCAGCCCGCGGCCGGACACCCCAGCGCGCGGCGCCGGCTCGGCGTGATGGCGCGGGTGACGGTCACCCAGGCCGGGGCCGCCTCCCACATGGAGAAGCTGACCGCGCTCCTCGGCGACGACGACACCGTCGCCCAGTTCGACGGCTGGACCACCGGCGTCGACATCGAAGGCGTCCTCGTCTTCGCCTGCATGCTCTACCTCGCCCGTCACCCCGAGAGCGCCCGGTTCTGGTGGCGGTTCGCGGCCGGCGCCGGGTCCAGCGCCGCGGCGTACTGCCTCTACCTCGATCACCTCGCCCTCGGCGACGACCGCGACGCCCAGTTCTGGAAGCGCCAGATCACCGCCCTGTTCCGCCCCAACCGCGGCCCCGCCGTCGACCCGCAGACGTTCCTGAAGGCGCTGGAGCACTTCACCGGCTACTCCGCCCGCCACGACACCAGCCGGGCTGTGCTCACCGGCGGCCTCGAGGCCGACGTCGACCGGCTGGCCGGCCGGCACACCGACGACGGCGACGGCCTGGTCTGCCGCCCCGACCCGGCGCTGACCGACCGCATCCATGAACTCGCCGGCCGCCCCTGAAACAGCGAGGTCCGGCACGGGGCTGATGGTTCCTAGGCCGCCCAGCCCCCGCCGGACCACACAACAGCACCCCGAAGAACGGAGTACCCACCATGCACAGTAACCGCCGCCCCCGCGCCGGGGACAGGGCCGCGCGCATGCGCTCCTGGATCCACCGCCGCCGCACCGCCGTGCTCTCCAGCGCCCTGCGCGGCGCCGCCTACGCCACCGGCGCCGGCATCGTCAGCCTCGGCTTCGTCCTGCTCCAGCAGCAGATCTGACCCTCCGGCATCCCCGGGCCGGACCCCGCACACGCGAAGGTCCCCGCACCCACCAGGTGCGGGGACCTTCGCGCATGCATGACGGAGCGGGCCACGCCCAGCCGGTCTCGCCGCGCCCGGCGACGGAGACTACCCCCGCATCCCCTCAAGCACCCAGGCGGCCTTCGCCGACTACCGCGCCCAGACCCGAAACCGCCTCCGCCGGCCAGCGCCTGTTGCACCGCCGGGAAAAGCGGTGCGGTGGCGAGCACAGGTAGAGCTGCTGACCGGGCCCGCGCTTCGGCGGGGCGCTGGCGCCTTCGCCGACGTGCCCGCCCAGCTGCCGGTGCATGCCGAGGCCGATCTCCTCACGGGCGGGCGGAAGCCCGGCAGAAAGGCTGCCGGGCGGTCTGGCAGTGTCCCCGCGACCGCACGCGGCGTTGGGGGCGGCATGGGGCTGGTGGACCGGGCGGGGCGCGGCATCGAGGAGCAGACGGATCAGATGGCGGAGGCGGCGTGCGAACTCGCCGACGCCGCGGCCGGATCCGCCTGGAGCGCGGCCGCCGACGACGACGTCCTGGTCGCCATCGACACCCTGACCGCCGCGCTCGCCCGGATCGGCCCGGACGTGGGCGAGGCACTGGCCGCGGTGACGGCGGCGGCGACCAGGGCCCGTCTCCGCCTGGGCCTGCCCACCGACACGGGCCAGGAGCAGGACCGTGCCGCGACGCCGCCGGGCGTGCCCGGCCCGCGTACGGGGCACCGGCCCCGGCGGCGCGGCCTCGGCCCCGATGCGCAGGGCATCTTCGACCGGTCTTCGCGGTAAGCCGGTAGAAGTACGCTCCGCCCGCTCACCATCACACTCACCACCGGGCTTACCACCGCAGGTCACAGGCCCGTGGTGCGCGCCGGGGCCGCTTTCGGGTCAGACGGTCCCGGTCGTCGTCAGGCCGCCTTCGTAGGTCCAGGTCTTCACCGGCCGGGCGGTGCCGCCGGTGAGGGAGGTGAGGGTGAGGACGGCGCCGGGCCGGCTGTAGGCCCCGAGCCACTCGGTGAACTTGCGGTCGGCGACTTCGGGACGGGACCAGACGCTGAAGATGGCCGGGCCGCCCGTGCGGAAGCGGAGCTCCACCGCGTACGCGGCGGCCTGGTCCTCGCGGGCCGAGCTGTCCACGGTGCCGGTCCTTCCTGTCGCGCTGGTCAGGGGCGACTTCACGCGCGCGGCCCCGCTGGAGGTCCAGCCTGGCGCACCGGCGTTTCCGGCAGGCGTCGGCGGCCTGCCGGGCCGTGGTGAGTGAGGGGTCCGACCTGATAGGCCGGGCCCCTGTTTTCCAGGTGGAAGGGGGTGCTGAGAGCGGAGCTGATAGGAGGCAGAGGTCGGGCTTACCACGCTGCGGACACAGGGTCCGCAGGCCCCGGGCGTCCAGGGCTACTCGAGACAACACCCCAACCGAACGGGGAGCGTACGCAGTTCGTACGGTGTTCGTACGCGAAAGATGCGCTTCGCGGTGTAGGGTGTCGCTCAGGAGGTGTTTCATGTCCGAGTTGTTCGACGCGGTCGACGCCCTGCTCGCGTCCCGCGCCGTGCTGCCGCCGCCGGCGGAGCGCAAGCGGCTGCGTGCCGCGCACGGCCTGACGATCGACGAGGTGGCCACCGCACTGCGGGTGCGGCGGGCCACGGTGTCCGGCTGGGAGTCCGGAAAGACCGAGCCCCGCCCGCCGGAGCGCGACGCCTACGCCCGGCTGCTGGACAAGCTCGCGGAGCTCTACCCCGCCGTTCCGGCCGACACGGCCACGCCCGACCCCGCCCCGGTTCCTGCTCCTGCTGTGGTGCCGACGACGTTCGCCGCCCCCGCTCCGGCGGAAGCGCCGACTCTGTCCACCGGCCCGGCCCCCGAGGCTGTGGCCACGGCTTCACCCGACACCCCCCAGGCCCCTGCCCCTGCTACTCCGGCGGCCGCGCCGCGTCCGGCGCGCACCACCAGGCCGTCGTCGACGTCGCGCCGCCCGGGTGCAAAGAAGGCGACCCCGGCCGGAACCCCGGCGGGCGCCGATCCGCGGTTCGAGAACGGGCCGCTGGCGGTCGTCGACGTCGAGGACGGCAAGGTGCTGGCCTACTGCGTTGGTGGCCTGGTCCTGGACGTGCCCGCCAAGTCCCTGCCGTCCCTGGTCGACTGGACCCTCAAGGAGGCCAAGCTCGGGCAGCCGAAGCTGTCGGGCCCGGGAAGGCCGGCCGACCCGCTGCTCGTGCTCACCGCGGCCGCGTGCGAGCGCTACGGCCTGCCCGTCACGCTCACGGAGGAGGAGAAGGTCTCCGGTCGGATCCCGGAGGGCCACAAGGTCATCAAGCAGCTGACCCGCGCGGAGTGGCAGCTCACCAAGCGCGGCTTCGGGCCGTGGGCGCGGATCTACCGCCCGGCCAAGGGCTCGGAGCGGCAGTGCGTCCAGTTGTGCATCCCGTCGTGGAACGCGCTGGACACCCGGTTCTGGGGTAACGCCGGGCAGCTGCCGCCGGCGGAGCTCGCCCGCGTCCTGGGTGTGTACGCGTCGAGGGTGATGACGCCGCGCGGCTCCACGGCCGTCACGGGCCTGGAGCTGATGACCGCGCTGCACCCGCCGACCTACGCCGTGCGCGACGAGGAGACCGGCGTCCTTCGGCAGGCCGAGACCAAGACGCCCGGCTCGCTGGGCAAGGACCCGATCGACCCGCTGAACTTCCCGCCGTGCGAGGTCCCCGACGGCCACCCCGCCCTCAAGGACCTCCCGAAGTTCCACGTGCGCGGCGCCGACGAGAAGCTGATCGAGGAGGCGTACGACTGGGCCCGTCCGATGACCGAAGCGGAGTACGCCCTGCGCTACCTCGTCGGCATCGACGTCAACATGGCCTTCGCCGCCGGCGCCAACGGCCTGACCGTCGGCCTCGGGGAGGCGACGCACGTCAAGGCCCCCGTCTTCGACCCGAAGCTGCCCGGCTCCTGGCTAGTCGACCTCTCCCACGTCGACCTGTCCCGCGTGAAGGCCGGCAAGGAGTGGGTGAACCTGGACGGTTCGCTGCTGCCCTCCCCGTTCACGCCGAAGGGCGAGCGGCCCGAGGGCCCGGCCTGGTACTCCACGCCCACCGTCGCCTACGCAGCGGAGCTCGGCTACGAGGTTGCGCCGATCGAGGCGTGGGTCCGGTACGAGACCGGCCGCTACCTGGACGGCTGGTACACCCGGCTCCGTGACGCCTACCTCGCCACGATGGCCGACCTCGGCGTCCACGCCGACCTGTCGCCGGAGGACTTCCTCGTGGCGATGAACGGCTACAAGGACCGCGACCCCGAGCTGGCGATCGTCGCCGGGGCGATCAAGGCCACGGTCAAGGGCGGCCTGGGCAAGCTCCGCGAGCGGCCCCGCGCCGAGGGCTGGCGGCCCGGCGAGCCGTGGCGCGCGCTGTCCCGCCCGACGTGGCGGCCCGACATCCGGGCGGCGGTCATCTCCCGCACCCGGATCAACCTCCACCGCAAAATCGTCAAGCACGCCTCGTTCACCGGCCAGTACCCGATCGCGATCCTGTCCGACTGCGTCGTCTACGCCGCGAACGGGCCCTCGCCGCTGGACTTCCTGCCCTACCGGGAAGGCAAGCCGCTGCCCGGCGGCTTCAAGCTCGGCGTCAACCCCGGCCTGGTCAAGCACGAGGGCACGCAGGAAGTCCTGTGGGGCGAAGGAGTCCGCGAGCAGTTCAACGCTCCGGAGCTCAACCTGGCCCGGTACATCAAGGACGGCACCGTCACCGACGAAGACAACGGAGAGTAGGTCGCGATGAGCCTGTTCGGGGACGGCCTGGAGAAGGCGGTGCAGAAGGCCTTCACCCGCCCCGCACCCAAGTCGGCCGGCGCCCAGATGCGCTACCTGGTCAAGCAGCTCAAGGGCACCAAGGCGGTCGCCCAGATGCTGCGGATCTCCCAGCGCACCGTCGAGCGGTACGTGAAGGACCAGATCAAGAAGCCCCGCGCCGACCTCGCCGCGCGCCTGGAGCGCGAGGTGAAGAAGCGCTGGCAGCCGCAGATCCGCGCCAAGGCCAGGGCGAAGGCGGCGTCCACGGGCGGCATCGTCATCGACACCCGCGCCCGCATGGGCTACGTCGCGCCGATCGGGTCGACGGACCAGGACCGCATCCGGCACCTGACCGTCGCCCTGCCCCCGCAGTACGCCGCCCGCCTCTTCGACGCCCAGGACGCCGGCGCCAGCGACGCCGAGCTCCAGGAGATCGCCGCCGAGGCCCTCAAGGAGGTCTACTTCCAGGACAACGGCCGCCGCGCCGGGTCCCTGGAGGAAGTCCGCTTCACCGACGTGCAGCACCTGGAGTTCGACCTGTAGACCGCCTCCGCGCACCACGCGCCTGGTCCCCGGCATTGGAGCTGCCGGGGACCAGGCGTTTCGCATCCTACGGTCGGCCGGCCCGAGGAGCGGGGCGGCGTTCCCGCCGGGTCGGCGGTGGCGTGGGGGCGGCTTGGGCGGCCCGGCCGAACGCCGCGAGCTTCTCCTCCAGACGCGCGGTGTGCTCGAGGTTCCCGGCGGCGTTCATCAGTTCCTCGGTGGCGGTGACGAGCGCCGGGTCGGGGCGGCCGCGGCGGCGATCCGGGTGAAGGGCTTGCGCAGCGCGGCGACGGCCTGCTTGCTCATGATCCTCTCCTGCGCCAGCAGTTCCGCCCCGCACCCCAGACCCGCCAGGCCGCTCTGCACGTCGGTGCCTCCGGCGATCCGGGCCCGGGCCGCGCCGCCCACGCAGGCGAGCCCCGCCAGCAGAACGGCCCGGCCGCGCTCGGTCAGCGCCTCCCACAGCCTGGGGCATCGACCCCATGCCCCCGCACATCAACACCCCGCTCACCCGGAGCATGTACTTCGCCGCCGGGCTCGACGGCACCCCGTACGCCCTGGGAAGACCACGGAGCTGCATTGAATCGACCCGCACCGACGAAGAAATGTGACCTCAACACGCTTATATCTCATGGGAGTTGAACAAAGAACGAGTATCGGTCGGAGCCATCAACTCACGGGGGCCTCATGTCTACTGCTCCACCTCCTTCCGTTCCACCAGAGGGGAACACCCCGGCCGGGTCCACTCCTCCGGCCGGGTCCACGCCTTCGAACGTGACGGCAGCTCCGGCCGGCTCCGCAGCTCCGGCCGGGATCACGCCTTCGAACGCGACGGCGGTGGACCAGTCGGTTCCATCAGTGTCACCCCCTGTGGTCGCATCTCCCCCGGCGAGCTCGGAGACGGCCATCGCCCAAGGGGGTGGGTGGTGGGAGTGGACGCTGAGGGTGTTTGCCGGGATTGGAGCCCTCGGTGTCGTGGTCGCCTCGGTCGTCGCGATCTGGGGGCTTCCCGTCGCCGTACGGAGCGCGGACATCGCGCAGCAGGCCGAAGAGCGCGAACGGAAGAAGGACCAGCAGGAGGAGGAGAAGGAAGAGCGGCTCACCGTCGGACCAGCGATCGACATCCAGTCTGCGGAGCCGAACCTCTTCTTCGGAGGTCCCTTCGCTTTCCCGCACCGTACGGAGAGCAAAGAGGGCCTGCCGAAGAGCGGCTACATGTCGGAGGAGTACCGGACCTGGTTCGCCGAGAATAAGGGCGTACCGGTCAACAAGCGCAGCGTGCGCGTGACGATCTTCCCCATCCACCAGGGCACCGTGGTAATCCAGGGCATGCGCATCACCGACCGCGTCTGCCGGCCGACCCGCCACACCGGAACGGTTGTGGTTCCCCCACCCTTCGGGGACAGCGGCGGGGAAGGGCTGCCCACCATGGTCGCGTTCGATCTTAGAGAGTCCGTCCCACGCCCCTGGAAGATGAAGCCGGGGGCCCAGAACGCCGCGCCGGGCGAGGGCGGCAGGTACCTGTCGGGCAACGCGTTCGCGAAGGTCGTCTACCTCGACGGCGGAGAGGACTTCGATGCCAGAGCCTTCGACCTCTGGTTCTTCACTGGCAACCAGGACTGCGAGTTCGGCGTCGAAGTGAACACGATGGCCGCGGGCAGGGGAAGTGAGTGGTACCGCGTGGTCTTTCCCGGCCAGCGGATGACGTACGAGGTGGCGGGAAACCCTGTGCGCTACGACACTTCTGTAGTAAGCGAGTACGTGGAGAACCGCCCCGTCCTGCAAGGACCACGAGTCGCCGAGTCGCCTCCCCCGCTCGTCAAGGGCTCCTTCGGCGATGTCGGGTGAGGCTACGTCCTCACGTGGCCCGACGTCTCATCGCTTACCGTGCACGAGCTCGTTAGGCGGTTTCTTCCGGATCAGACCTCGCCGGGTTCGCTTGCTTTACGCCTGCTGTACGAGACGCCGTCCACGGGCCGCACGTGGTCGGGCGCGCGGACCCAGACCCGGTACTCGGCAGGCTCCACCGACTCCCCGGGGCCGTTGCGGTACGCCGGGAGCCCGACCTTGTACCGCCAGCCGTCGGGCGTCTGGCACCAGGACCACAGGCGGGCGACGACCTCCTGGTCCCCGGGCAGCAGCACCCGGATGGGCACCGGCTCGGGGTCGGAGGATGTCGTCATGCCCTACCGTACGGACGAGCGCCGGGACGACGATCGGCACGGCCTGCACGGTCGCTGGCCTCCGTCCACAGGCACGCCGTGGCCGACTGGTTCCATGAACGATCACGAGCAGCAGCCGGCCCCGCGCCGCGGGAAGGTCCTGGAGGCCCTCGCGCGGGCGGAGCGGCAGGTGTTCACCAGGTCCGCACCGAAATCCGCAAAGGCTCAGATGAAATTCCTCCTCACGCGGGCGAAGGGCTCGACCAAGGCTCTGGCCGAGCGCCTGGGCGTCTCACGCCGCACGGCGGGGCGCTACCGCGCCGGTACCCTGACGACCCCGCAGAAGCGCCTGCGGGCCGCCCTGGTGGAGGAGACGGAATCGGAGTGGCAACAGCAGGTCAGGGCACAAGTACACGCGGCAGCGGCCACCTCCAGAGGGATGATGGTGGACGTGACGGCCTTCTTCGGATTCACGTGCAAGGGCAGCTCGGACGACGGCCGCGAGCGCCAGGTCACCACGGAGATCTCGCCCACCTAAGCGAAGCAGATCTTGGAGCTCCAGGAGGCCGGTGCGACGGAGGAGGACCTGCATCCGATCGTCGCGGAGGCCATCACGGAGTCGTATTTCACCGACTGGGGCACCCGCGCCGATGGCCTGCGCGCGGATTTCACGCAGGTCTTGAAAATATAATTCCGGTTTTGACCCGGACGAATTCACGACCTGCTAGAAACATATCCGGCGGGCCGCCGCACATCGCTCTGGCGGCGGCCTGCTCATGAATCCGCACCACGAAGATGAGGCCGACAATGACCACGCCCTGGCCGCTCCGGCGTACCGCCCGCCGCCCGCTCGCCCCGCGCGTCGCCGCGCCCCGCGAGCCGGTCGACCCGGCCCGCATCGGCCGCCGCGCCGTCCGGCGCCGGGCGAAGGGCATGAACGCCGGCGCCGTCGCGGCGGCCCTCGAGAACGCCCGCTTCGACGCGCGCCAGGACTCCCGCCACGAGGACCTGGCCGACGACGTCCGCGGCCGGGCGGAGCTCGCGGAGTGGGAGCGCCTCGACCAGCTGCTCGCCGCCGCACCGGCGGGCACCGTCTACGACCCGGACACCGGCCCCGTCGTCCAGGACGAGCTCGCCGCCGAAGCCGCGGCGGCCGCCGCCCGGGAAGCCGAGCTGCGTGAAGCCGCCCGGGTCGCGGCCCGCGCCGACGAGCTCCAGGCGCTGCGCGAGCTCCACGCCCTGGAGCAGACCGAGCCCCGCGCCGGGGACGAAGCCGCCCGGGACGAGCTGACCCGGCGAGCCGGCGGGTACGTCCAGGCCGACGTCGACGCCTGGCTCGCCCGTGCCCTGGCCGCGCACCTCGGACACTATCGCGACCCGGCCGCCCGCGAAGCCGCCGCCTGCCTTCTCACCCCGCCGGTCCTCGCCCACGCCGCGCTGCTCGCCGAACTCGCCCGCCTGGTCCCCGGCGCCGATGTCGACGAGCTGGCGTTCGCGGCCCGGCTCGCCGCCACCGAGCCCGAGGCCGCCGGTGACCTCGCCGCGTTCCTCGCCCGCGCCTGGGCCGAGGTCAGCTGACCGCGCCACGCCCCGGCCGGGTGTCACGCTGACTCAGCGTGAGCGTGACATCCGGCCCCGGGAAGATGTCACGCTCTTCGAATACGCGCCCCTATATCCGTTTTGCGGCTCCCGAAGGGGCCTCTGGGGCCGCTTCGGGAGCCGAGCGTGACACATGAGAGTTGATCGCCTGAACGCTCGCGAGCAGTACGGACCGTAGTCGCGGGGGTCGGTTCCGCCGGAGTGGTCCCGGGCCCCCTGGCCCGGCGATACCGTGGTGAGCACTGCCAGTTCTGCCCCGCCTGGAGCCCTCGATGAGCGAACAGCCGGCCCCCGCCGACACCGCCGCCCGCCAGCTGGAGCCCGCGGCCGCCGACGCCGTCCGCGCGTACGCGGCCAAGACCCGCGCCGACGCCGACCGCTTCGCCGTCGTCCTGGAGGACATCGCCACCAGCGGCCTGCCCGACCCCGAGCAGTGCACCCCCTGGGAGGAGCTGCGCGAGGCCCACCTCGCCCGCCTCACCTCCCAGCGCCCGGCCGTCGCCTGATGCCCCCACAGCACGCCCGGCGCCGCGCCCGGATCGCGTTCCCCGACTCCGCCGCCAAGCAACTGGAGAACATCACCAGCGAGGCGGAGATCCACGCCCTGGACCGCGCCCTGGTCGTCGTCTCCGTCGACCCCGAGGTCGGCGTACCGATTCCCGGCAGCGCCGCCGGCCCCCATCTGCGCGAGTACGCTGACGAGGTCGAACGCATGCGCTTGTTGTACTGGGTCACGGCTCTGCGGACCGTGGTCGTGGTCGCCTACCTCGAGCTCTGACCCGCGACGTCCTGGACCAGGCCGACCGCGTTTTCCTTCAGGCAGTCCTCCAACTCGTAGAGTGTTCCGGCGTCCTTTCGCTGACGCGCGGTACGGCTAGCCCGGCAGCGGCTCCGCGCGCGATCCTGTGGACATGACTACACCGAACCCCGGGCCCGCCGCCCCGCTTCGCATCGGCGAGGACTGGTGGGTGCCATCTCAGGAGTACGTGGACAGCTGGCAGCCCTACACACGCTCACGATGGCAGACCATCCTGGCCAGCTACCGCGAGCGAGCCGCCGAATACCCGGATCTGACGAAGGCACACCCGGAAGAGTTTGCGCTGCTCGGCCCCGTGGAACTGCGGATCGTGGTCTGTCTGGTGGGGGAGTGGACGTTCATCCGCCCAGCCGCCCAGGACGCCCTCACTCTGGACGAGCGATGGGACGACCCCCAGCTGTCCACGCGCGGCCTGCTGGACCGCGCCGACGCGGAGAGCATCGTCCGGCGCGTCACCGCGGTGGGCGACGACTTCCAGCTGCTTCAGGCCGAGGACTACACCCGCAAGATCGACGTCAAGCACGCCCTGAACTTCCACGGCGGGAACGAACGCTACGAAGCCCGCGAGAAGGCCGATAGGGACGCCAGGAATGCAGTTAGGGCCCCGCAGTGGCGGGAGGCGATCGACGCTCTGACCGGGCGAACGATCGACCACGCGGCCCTCGCAGAGCTGCGCGAACGGTTGGAAGGAATTCGGCAGCTGAAAGCGAGCGCGCGCGGGAACCAGTTCGAGCCGTGGGTCGGCGAACTCCTGCAGGCCCACGGCTGTGAGGCGGAGGGAGGTAAGAAGCATCTTGGTGAGCAGGTCGACTTCTTCGTCCACAAACCCTTCCGCGCCATCATCGAATGCCGCTGGCAGCAGGCCAGGCTCCAGCCGCGCGCGCTGAACGACCTGACCGGGAAGCTCGCCCGGCGCCCGGCGATCATCGCCGGAATCTACGTGGCGATGTCGGGCTTCACCGACGCCTGCCGAGATAACGCGGCGAGCGAGCCCAACCAGCGCACGGTCCTGCTGTGGGACGAGAGCGACATCCAACGGCTGCTCAGCGGTGAGATCCACGCGCTCGACCTGTACGAAGAGCACGTCTCCACTCGGGTCCGTCGTTATCGCGCCGCCCCGTAGGGGCGAGTTTTGCTGTCGGCTCTGCCGACCGTTCGACGGGAAGCCAACAGCTACTGCTCCTGGCGGTGAAGGGTGCAAGAGGTCTGCTGCTCCCCGGTGAGGAGTGCATCGCAGCATTCGCACGACCCGGACGGCACGCGGGTGCTGCTCGGGTAGCAAGGCCGGCCTTCCTCGTGCAGCAGGGAGCGCTGCGTCCGAGACGGCTACGCGGTCGCTGCTGCTGCAATCGGGGAGTCGGCGGGCAGGCCGCTGCTGCGCGAGCAGGCCCGCAGCGCACACTCGAAGAGCACGTCGATGTCGAGGGCGGCGTCCCGGCGGGCGACCACGTACAGCGCCTTCATCGCCTCCCACGCAGCCACGACAGCGAGAGACGGCGCTCGGTCGAGGCCCAGCTCCCTGTCCAGGCAGGAGGGGAAGCCGAACTGGTGCGTGCGGGCTTCGTCTGCGGCCACCACGCTCTGGTGAGCTCGGCGGGCCGCGTCGAACCACCGCACGGCCTCCTGCGCCCCCAGGGCGTTGACGACGATCGCCAGGAACGGGGTCACCGGCTCGGCACTGGGAGGCCAGCTGCCGGTGGGCGAGCCGAAGCGGTTGCCCAGCTCCAGGGCGGGGTGGAGGCCGAAGTTGTGCGTCACGCTCCACTCGTACCGCGACGGCCGGCACTCGTGCGGGCGGCGCGCGGCAGGGCCTTCGGGGAACGCTCGTACGGGCCGTTTGGCCTGCGGCTTTTCCCTCCAGGGGAACGCTGTACGCCGTCTTGGCGCGAGAACGGCGCCGCACCGTGGATGCAGCGCCGTCATGTTCGGGCGGGATCGTCGGGTCAGGACACGGCCTTGAGGTTCTGCCGACGCTTGGCGTCCTCGCGGAGCCGGCGCTTCTCGGCGAGCTGGTCCTGGTAGGCCGCCACGGCCTTCCGGTAGTTCTCCACGAAGCCGGGCGCGTTCAGCCGCTCGTTCTTCGGCATCGCCTTGACGGCCGCGATCGCGTCCTCGGGGGAGGAGTAGGCGGCGAGCATGGGGTTGAGCTGGTAGATGCCGGCCCTCTTCTTCTTCACCAGCTGCGCCAGGTCGAGGTCACGCAGCGCGGCGTTCACGGCGGCCCGGCTCAGGCCGAGCATCTGAGCGAGGGTGGTCTGGTCAACTTCGATCCGGCCGCCCGGCTCGCTGTGGGCGCGCATCTTCAGCAGCACGCGGTAGGCCGCGGGCAGCAGGTCCAGGTCGGCGACGATGCCTTCGGCGTTGACCGCGGCGAATTGCAGACCGCTCACTGTTCGGCCCCCTTCTCCTTCTGCTGTACCCGCTTCCGACGGCGCTCAGCACGCATGCTCGCCCGCTCCTCACGCAGCCGCTCGATCTCCTGCCGCATCCGCTCCAGCGAGGGGAAGCGCACCAGCTCGGGCAGGCTCTCGTCCGACCGGATCTTGGCAATGGTCTCGTGCTGGTCGACCCGGATGTACTGCGCGTCCATGGTCTCCGTACCCGGGATGAACTCGGCGACCCGGTAGGAGTACGGCGGGTTGAACTGGTAGACGCCGCGCTTCACCCGGAACACGATCCCGTGACCCATGACCTCCTGCAGCGCCTCGTTCACCTTGGTGCGGCCGACGTCCAGGACGTGGGCCATCTCGTCCTGGGTCAGAGGGATCCGCCCGCCGGCCTTCTGACACGCGATCAGCAGCAGGATCAGCCGGAGCGGCAGCGCCTCGCGGAAAAACTGCGCGATGACGAGGAAGAACTCCAGGCTGTCCATGGAGAAGGCGTTGGGCTCGTCCGGAGGGCCGTAGAACTCCAGCGGCTTTCGCTCGCTGTCCAGGGTGAGCTTGCGGCCGGGATACGCGCGGGCGACGTCGTCCAGGTCCTTGACGGGCCGTAGCGGCCGGTCCCAGGCATCGGCCGGGTTCTCGGTCAGCGGCAGCTTCGGCTGCGACTGCGGCGTCCCTCGGGCCCCCGGACGGCGGCGCTGCGGCTCTGTCGACACGAGGCTGCTCTCCAAGCTGTTGATCTCTGCGACGCGGAGCAGTATGTCACCTCTGCTTGACATGCATGTCGCTTCGACACGACATGCCGCACGAGTTGTGTCCCCTCAGGGGGGACAGATCTCCCCCCTGGCGTCCCGCGACCCGCACCCGGGACACATCTGCCGCCGCATGTCGCCTCCAGTTGACATGCGGCGGGAATTCGTGTCGCCTCCAGTTGACATTGGAGGGTCGGTATGCCCCCTCACTCGTGACACATCGATCGCGATACGTCCCCTCACCCGGTACGTATCTCAAGAATCGCGAGCCTCTGACCTGCGGTTTCTTGATCTGGCCATATATCAGTGGCTGAGGTCACCCGCACCCGCCCCACGCGAGCTCGCCGAGGGCACGTCCTGTGCGCGCCCGTGAGCCGCACAGGACGTAGGCGGCGTCAGCTCCGGGAGACGAGGTCAGCCTTCGCGTCTGGCCCGCCGCCCGGCCCAACGGGCCGGGCGGCTTAGGTATCTCCGAATGCCGAAATTTCGACTCACCAATTTCCAATTACCGTTCTGTTGCTGAGGCCCGACCCGCCCCAATCAGTAATTCCGCGCCCAATCGGCGGGTCGAGCAAGGGTTCTGATGCAGCTTCAAAACCCGCGCCCCACCCGGATCGGTCTGGGGGTGTCCTGTGTTTTCGCCAACGCTACATGCTGCATCAACCTGATGCACCCGCTACACTGAAACCCACACGAACGAGCCCCCCCACCCCTCCCCCTAGCCAGCCAGGCCCGCAACGCGGGCCCAACGGTTCTGGAGGCGCAGCCGGAAGGACCGTCAGGCGGGGGAGCGCAGCGGACCCGCCAGCCAGGCTGGAGCGAAGCGGAAGCCTGGTAGCGGGACGAAGTCCCGCCGGTCCGGGAGCGCAGCGGACGGACCGTCACCGAGCCTGCGCAGCAGGCTCGGTGTGCGGGTGGCGCAGCCACCCGCCGGCGCTCCCGCGGAGCGGGAGCGCAACGCCCGGGCGCA